>JBGQCZ010000179.1:0-8598 GCA_041495645.1 Gemmataceae bacterium
AAAGAACGGCCAACAGAAAAACGCAAGGAGGGTCGGGGGTTCACTCCCCTCCTTGCGCCCACCTGGGAGACACCCTAAGAACCGGGGGGGGAGAACTGGCTCTGAAAAAAGGTGCGTGCGAAGCCCGCCCTTGAAGTGCCCCTCCCGCTCTCGAGGCTGCTTCCATTATAGGAGTACTGTACAAATGACCACAACCTCAGAAGTTCTCGGCGTTCAGGGATTTTGCCTCCCGCAACATGCCGTTGTTGCCCACGAACACGGGAACACAGAGAACAAACAAAAAAAACAATAACTGAGCACCTGTTCACTACCAAAACAACTTAAAAAATAGCCATTTCGGCTGAAAAATAAACTTTGGAATTATTCGTTCCAGTGGTGAGGAAAATGATGATGCCTAGGAGTATACGCGCGCTAGGGGGCGCGCCGTGAACGACTTTTCTCCCACGGCAACTCGCCGCCGCCCATCAGGCGCACGGCCTCTTCGAGTGCGCGTCGTCCCTCTTCGGCGGTCAACTTGTTGTTACAACGGACTCGCTTCGACCAGGCTTCCCAAGTTTCGAGCCGCGTCGCATGTCGGCCGGAATTGGTATGCACTTGCTCGCCGTGGGCCAGCAGGCGTCGTTCGATCTCCTTGGCCGGCGCTCCCGACGCGAGCAACTCATGGTCGGCTTCCAGACGATCGAAAAGCCGCTTCGCCGCGTTGGACAGCCCATCGAGTTGCCAGGTCTCGTGCGCGGAAGCAACGGCGAGCAGCATCGGCCACAGTCGCCGGTAAACGAACGTGACTTTGCCGGACACCAGCTTAGTCTGAAGTACATCTGGATGATCGGCCAGTTCGCTGAGGCAGCGGAAAATTACCGCGGCACGCGGGTGCGACCACCACGATCCAGCGAGCGTTTCGCCAGCCAGAATCGCCACGGCGTTCGGAAGGACCTTGTCTTGCTGAAGGAGCAAACCGTGCTCATTCAGAAAAGACAAGAGTAACGCGGATTCCGACGGTCTTGGCAAACGATCTTCCCTCGACATCTGATGTTGGGGCTAGGGCGAGCGCGATCAGGCGATTGCCTTGTTCTATCCGACCTCCGGCCTCCCTACGTCCGTTCGGCCTTGCCGCAATTCTTCCCGAGCCAATTCAGCCAGCCGCTCGTAACTGCCCCGGATTTTTGTTAGTTCTTCCTCACCGAGCTGCTCGAGGTCGAGCAGGGCATTGTGCGCGCCTTCGAGGGCACGGATCAGCTCGTCGAGTTTTACCTGGATCGCAATTGCATCCCGGTTTTGCGTGCTCTGAATGAGGAACACCATCAGGAACGTGACGATGGTCGTGCTGGTGTTGATTACCAATTGCCACGTGTCGCTGAATCCAAACAGGGGGCCGGTCACCAGCCAGACCGCAATGATCGCCACGGCCATTGCGAAAGTGATCGGCCGACCGGCGGCTCGTGCGGCCCACTTGGAGAAGTGGTCGAATTTCGAGCGTGATGACACGGCAGTGCTCCTACTGGTCAACGATTCGTGCGATTCACGGTGTCGCCGAGAGGGAAGAGAGCTTGGTGTGATGATATACTGAGCATTGCACGCCTAAGGGTCCATTAATCGTCATCGGAGCTCATTCCTCATGCGCCTGGTAACGGTCGTTTTGCTCGCCATTGGCACCATTCTGGCAGTCTCCTGGGGCGCCGACGATCCGCGCTCGCCTTACGATCCCCCGCTCGCCAAGGCGTCCGATGAAGGTCAAAAAGCGATCAAGCAATTTCGATTGCCTCCGGGCGTTGAGGCGAAATTATGGGCTGCTGAGCCAATGCTCGCCAATCCCGTTAGCTTCGCATTCGACGAAAAGGGCCGGTGCTATGTCGCCGAGACCTTTCGCCTGCATCACGGCGTGACCGACAATCGGCGGCATGGATACTGGCTCAACGATGACATCGCCTGCCGCACGGTCGAAGATCGCGTGGCCATGTACCGCAAACATCACGGCGACAAATTCGACGAGATTTACGAAAAGCATCACGATCGCGTGCGCATGATCTGGGATTCGACCGGAAAAGGCGTGGCCGACAAATCGAGCGTGTTCGCGGACGGCTTTCACAAGGCGGCCAGCGGCATTGGGTCCGGCGTGTTGGCGCGGCAGGGCAACGTCTATTACACCTGCATCCCCGATTTGTGGCTGTTGAAGGACACCAAGGGTGAACACAAAGCCGATGTGCGCGAATCCCTTTCGTACGGCTACGGCGTGCACGTCGCATTTCTCGGCCACGATTTGCACGGTTTGCGCATGGGCCCCGATGGCCGGCTCTATTTCAGTTGCGGCGACCGCGGATTGAACGTCAAAACCAAAGAAGGCCGGCACCTGTTTCTGCCCGATTGCGGAGCGGTGTTGCGTTGCGAGCCGGATGGCTCGAATCTCGAAATCGTAGCGACCGGGTTGCGCAATCCGCAGGAACTGGCGTTCGATTCCTATGGCAATCTGTTCACGGTGGACAACAACAGCGATTCCGGCGATCAGGCGCGCCTGGTGCAAATCGTCGAGGGCGGCGACAGCGGTTGGCGGATGAATTACCAATATGGCACGGCAATGAGCGATCGCGGGCCGTTCAACGCCGAGAAAATCTGGCATCTGGCGAATCAACCGGCGTACATCATTCCGCCGCTGGCCCATATCACGGCCGGGCCGTCGGGGTTGTGCTTCAACCCGGGCGGGGCCGCGTTGCCCGATAAGTACGCCGATCATTTCTTCGTGTGCGATTTCCGCGGCAACTGGAGCGGCAGCGGTGTCACGGCGTTTTCCTTGCGACCGAAAGGCGCGTCGTTCGAAATCGCCCGCAAAGAGGAATTCATCTGGCGAATCCTGGCCACCGATTGCGACTTCGGGCCCGACGGCGGATTCTACATCAGCGATTGGACTCAAGGCTGGGACGAAACGGGCAAGGGCCGCATCTACCGCTTCGCTGACCCAGCGACCGAGAAGAAGCCCATCGTCGCCGAGGTGAAAATGCTCCTGGCTGAAGGTTTTGACAAGCGCCCGATTGACGAATTGGTGAAACTACTGGCCCACGCCGACATGCGCGTGCGCCTAGAAGCGCAGTACGCGCTTGCGGAGAAGCGCGAAGACGCCATTCGACCTCTGGCCGCGATGGCGAAGCAACAAGTGAAGGAATCCTCCGAACGTTTTGCCCGATTCCACGCCCTGTGGGCGCTCGGGCAAATCGCGCGGCAGCGTCACGATTCGGCCCTGGACGCAGTGTACGCGGCGGCCGGCGATCACGATTCCGAAGTGCGGGCGCAAGCGGCGCGTGTAATGGGCGATGTGGACGGGCTGCGCGGGGCCGAGTCGCTAGCGCCGTTGGAAACGTTATTGCGCGATCCCGAGGCTCGCGTGCGCTTTTTCGCCGTGCAAAGCCTGGGTAAAATCACCAGCGCACTCGACGCGAAGGCTCAACGCTTCGCGGTGACGGAATTTCGCAAGCTCGCCGACGACTCCGATCCGTTCGTTCGCTCCAACGTTGCCATCGCACTGTCGCGCCTGGGGTCGCAAATCGTTTTGAATCCCTTAGCCGAAGGGACCGAAAACGGCGAGCTTTCGCCCGGCGCGCGCCTGGCCACGTTGCTGGCGTTGCGGCGTCAGAACTCCGTGGGCACGGCGATCTTCCTCGACGATGCCGACCCGCGAATCGTTCTCGAAGCAGCCCGGGCGATCCACGACGAACTGATTCCCGATGCCCTGCCGTTCCTCGCGAAGATGCTGCGCAAATCAAATCAGCCGGAATTCCTGCAATGTCGAGTCCTGAACGCGAACTTCCGCATCGGCAAACCCGAAAACGCCGCGGCGGTCGCCGATTTCGCCGCCGATCCCGCCGCGCCGACCAAATGGCGCGTAGAGGCGGTGAAGATGCTTGGCGACTGGGCCAAGCCAGGCCCGCGCGACCGGCTTCTGGGCGATTCGCGGCCGTTGCCGCCGCGCGATGTCAAGATTGGCATCGATGCCTTGCGCCCGCGGTTGGTTTGGATCCTCGCCGGACCAGATGTGGTGCGACGAGAGGCGGTGGCAGTCGCGGCGAAATTGGGCATCACCGAAGTGGCCGAACTGGTGCGCAAGATGGTCTCTGACGTGCAACAATCGCCCGCGACTCGCGTGGCCGCGTTGCGCGCGCTTCGTTCGATGAAAGACCCCGAGGAACTCGAGATTTCGCTCAAGGCTCTCAGCGCCAAGGAGCCGACGGTGCGGGCCGAAGCGCTGCGGAGCGTGTGCTTGCGCAAGCGGGTCGGCGCTGAGGCATTGATCGAAGTCGCGCTAGACAAAGGATCGACCGAGGAACGGCAGGCGGCGTTCGAAATCCTCGCGGCGCTGAAACGTGAAGACGCGGACGCTGTGCTTGACAAGTGGCTCGACAAGTTGATCAAAGGCGACGTGCCTCCGGAAATTCGTCTCGACTTACTTGAAGCGGCCGCCGCCCGCAAAACCAAGGACTTATCCGCGAAAGTCACCGCCATTGAGGCGGCTCGCCCGGCGAACGATCCGCTCGCGAAATTCCGCGAAACCATGGCCGGCGGCGACGCCGAGCGCGGCCGCGAGATCTACTTGAACAAGACAGAGCTATCATGTGTTCGCTGCCACATGCTCAACAAAGTCGGCGGCGAAGTCGGCCCCGAACTGGCCGGCATCGGCGGCAAGCAGACGCGCGAGTATCTGCTCGAATCGCTGGTGCTGCCCGACAAGCAGATCGCCAAGGGCTTCGACACCGTGGTACTGGAACTGAAGGACGGCAAAACCGTGACGGGCGTGTTCAAATCGGAAGACGCCAAAGACGTCAAAGTCGTCACCGCTGAAGGCAAGCCAATCACGGTGCCGAAGCAACAAATCGAGGAGCGCCGCCGCGGCAAATCTGCGATGCCCGAAGACCTGGTGCAAAAAATGACCAAGCACGAATTGCGAGACTTGGTCGAGTTCTTGGCGGGGTTGAAGTGACCGATCTTGGTCAGGTCGGCTTTCCCGCTTGACGTAAGCGATCTTTTCCCGCACGATAATGATACCTGCCTGAAGTTTCTTCCCCCCGCGAATCGTCTTTCCGCCCCGCCGCTTTTTTGCAGGGCTTTGCTATGTACCTCCCTCGCTGTTGGTTGGCCGCCTTCATTGCGCTTGCCGCCCCGGTTCTGATTTTCGCGGCCGAACCGAAGGGCCTGGAAGTCTTTCCGCCGAAGATCGAACTCGTCGGGAGAAACGACCAGCAGCGGATCGGCGTGTTGGGTGACTTTGAAGGCCATCGCCGCGATCTGAGCCGCGACGCAAAATACTCGAGCAGCGATGCGAAGATCGTGTGGGTTGACAACGGCATGGTTCGGCCGGTCGGCGACGGTAACGCGACGATCGCCATTCAGGCCGGCGGATTGAGTGTGACGGTTCCAGTTTCGGTGAAGGGAACGCAAATCGAAACTCCGACCAGTTTCGCTCGCGAAGTTGTTCCGGTGCTGACCAAGGCGGGTTGCAACGCGGGCGCTTGTCACGGGTCGCAGCACGGCCGGGGCGGATTCAAACTGAGCCTGTTCGGCTTCGACCCAGCATTCGATCATTCGCAAATCGTCCAGAGTGCCGAAGGGCGGCGGGTGGTCGTGTCCGAACCGGAGCGGAGCATCGTGTTGCTGAAACCAACGCTGCAGATGGAGCACGGCGGCGGGGAGAGGTTCAAAGTCAATTCGCGTTCCTTTCAGATTCTCAAGCGCTGGCTGGAGGATGGAGCGCCGGAGCCGTCGGCGGGCGATCCGAGCGTGACAAAGATCGAGGTTTGGCCCGCGAAGCAGATCATGTCGCCGTCTGAATCGCAGCAATTGCTGGTGACCGCAACCTGGAGCGACGGCCGCCGCGAAGACGTAACCGCGACCGCCCAGTTCGACACGCTCAACGACGGCGTGGCGGCCATCACCCCAACGGGGATCGTGACGGCGAAGGAACGCGGCGAAACGCACATCATGGTGCGCTTCGGCGGGCAAGCGACCGTGGCGCAGGTGACGCTTCCTTATGCGGCGGAAAACCGAGGGGATAAACCCCTCGGCTCGCCATTTTCAAAGAACAATTTCATCGACGAGAAACTGGTCGCCAAATGGCGCGATTTGGGATTATCGCCGTCCGCGCTTGGCAACGATGCGGAGTTCTTTCGCCGCATCCATTTGGACGGAATCGGCACGCTGCCCGAGCCGGAGGCGGTGCGGAAGTTCCTCGCCGACGCCGAACCGAAGAAGCGCGACAAGGCCATTGATGCCGTGCTGCAACGGCCGGAGTTCGTCGATTTCTGGGCCTACAAGTGGGGAGATCTGCTGCGCATCAACCGCACTGCCCTCGAAGAGAAGGGCATGTGGAGTTTCCACAACTGGGTGCGCAGTTCCTTGCGGGACAACAAGCCGGTCGATGAATTCGTCCGCGACATCGTGCTGGCGGAGGGCAGTACCTTCACCGAAGGGCCGGCCAATTTTTACCGCATCGGCCGCAACGCCGAGGAATGGTCCGAGACGGTCGCGCAAGTATTTCTCGGCGTGCGGATGCAATGCGCGAAGTGCCATCATCATCCGTTCGAGAAATGGAGCCAGGACGATTACTACGGCATGGCCGCGTTCTTCGTGCGGCTCGGCACCAAGAACTCGCAGGAGTTCGGCATCTTCGGCCGTGAAACGGTCGTCTATCTGCGGCCGAACGGCGAAGCGACCAACCCGCGCAGGCGGACCGTGGTGAAACCGCACCCGCTCGACGGCCCCGTGTGCGAAGACCCGATCGACCGCCGCGTCAAGCTCGCCGAATGGCTCACCGGCAAAGACAACCCGATGTTTGCCCGCAACATCGTCAACCGCTTCTGGGGTTACCTCATGGGCCGCGGACTGGTCGAACCGCTCGACGACATGCGCGCCACCAACCCTGCCAGCAATCCGGAACTGCTCGACGCGCTCGCGGCCGATTTCGTGTCCCACAAGTTCGAACTGAAGCATCTGATTCGCACGATCATGCAATCGCGGGCCTATCAACTATCATCGAAAATCGCCGACGGCAACAAGGCCGACGCAGCCAACGTGCATTTTGCGCGTTACACGGTGAAGCGGCTCACGGCTGAGCAAATCGCCGACGCGATCGATTTCGCTACCGGCACGCGCGAGAAATATGTCGGCTTGCCACAAGGCATCCGGGCGATTCAATTGCCCGACCCGGAGATTCGCTCGTATTTGCTGGACGTTTTCGGCCGGCCTGCCCGCCAAGTCACGTGTGAATGCGAACGCACCACCAAGCCAAACATCGCGCAGGCGATGCACACGCTCAACGGCGAATTCCTCAGCAAGAAGATCGCCGACGCCAACGGCCGCATCGCCAAGATGCTCAAAGCCAAGGCGCCAGTTGCGGAGATCGCGGAAGACCTTTACCTAACAACGCTGTCGCGCCCGCCCAAGGCCGAGGAGCTGGCAAAGGTGCAGGACTACGCGAAATCCGCCGCGACCACTGCCGAGGCCATGCAAGATTTGCTGTGGGTACTGTTGAACTCGCGCGAGTTCCTCTTCAATCATTGACAAAAGAGTTTCACCGCAGAGGGCGCAGAGAGCGCGGAGAGAATGAAAAAGAAAGAAACTCTGTTTCTCTTTCTCGGCGCTCTCTGCGTCCTCTGCGGTAAGTCTTCTTCTGCCGCCGAGCCAACCTACTGGCAAGATGTTCGCCCGATTCTCCGCAAGCATTGCACGGTTTGCCACAACGAACGCAACATCAGGGATCAGGACCTTTCGGCCGGACTAGCGCTCGATGCCTATGAGTCCGTGCTGAAAGGCGGCAAGATCAAAGTTGTAAGGCCCGGCGATGCCGCCGATAGCCAGCTCGTGAGTATTCTGCGGCATCCGAAGAAAGACCGGCGAATGCCCAAGGATGCCGACCCGCTTCCGGATGAATCCGTGGCACTGCTCAAGCGCTGGATCGATAGTGGCGCGAAGGAAGGTACAAAACCGGCGGAGACGGAAGCGATCGTCGCGACAAGCCTCGTGGCGCGCACGCGATTTCTCGATGTGGTGCTGCCGACGAAGATCACCAAGCCGCCCAAGCTGGAATTGGCGCTGCCAGTCGGTCCGCTGCCGCCGGTCGCGGCCGTGGCCTTCAGCCCCGATGCGAACTTGCTGGCAATCGGCACCTATGGCCGTGTCACGATTTGGGACATGAAAGAAGCGAAGCCGATTCGTGCCATAACGCACGTCCTGGGCGCAGTCAACGATCTGAAGTTCAGTCCCGACGGCGCGATCCTCGTGGTAGCCGGCGGGCAACCGTCGGCCCGCGGCGATTTGCGGCTTTTCGACGTGAAGACGGGCCAACTGCTCGCCAACCTCGGCGGTCATGCCGACGTGGTCGCTTGTGTTGCCTTCACCAGCGACGGCAAGACACTCGCTAGCGCCAGTTTCGATAAGTCGGTTCGACTGTGGGACGTGGCGACTCATGAAGTAAAACAAACGCTCACAGGTCATTCGGATTTTGTTTACTCTGTGGCATTTTCGCCGACAGCGGACTGGATCGTGACCGCGAGCAAGGATCGCACCGTTCGCCTGACCGATACGAAAACGGGCCGGAGCCGGTTGACCTTCAGTGGGATG
>JBGQCZ010000180.1:0-8589 GCA_041495645.1 Gemmataceae bacterium
CGATCCGGCGCCGGAACCGCCCAAGGCCGTCGTCGAAGTAGCTCCGCCGGTCGTCCCGCCGATGCTAGACGTGCAATTCGAAAAGGCGGCGGTTACGAAGAACGAGCCGGTCGCGCTTACTCCGCCTCAATCATCGGATGAACCGCCGCCGCTTCCGCCCGGATTCAAACTTCCGCCGGATCTTCCGAAGCCGAACAGCAAGCCCGAGTTACCAGCAAAAAATCCACCACCGGTTTTCGCTGACAGCCCAAAGCCTCCCGCATTCGACGTTCCGAAGCCAGTAGACAACCCTGAACCGAAGCAGCCGTCTGTCACTGGAGTGCCACCATTTGTTGATGCGCCTGATCCCTATCATGTGCCGCCCGCCCCGCCACTAGCTCAAGCGTTTGCTGGAGTCGATCGGACGCCGACCCCCGCTCCAACCGTCGCCATCACCCAGCTTACTCCCAGGACCGCCGGGCAGTTCAAGATGTGCTTGCGCATGGGCGGCACGGATCAACCGCGTTTTGAGATTATGGATAAAGACATTCCGTTGCTGAAAGTTCAATGCGAACGCATCGAATTGAGGAGCGATCAGGGCGTGACGGCCATGGGACAGGTCCGGTTGCATGGCTCTGGCCTCGACGGGACATGCGATCAATTGGCCATCTCCTGCACGACGTGCGAAGTCGAGTTGAAGGGAAACGTGAAGCTGAATTGCTACCGCGGCGGCGCTTCGTCGCAGGTATCGGCCGAGCAGATGAAGTTTCAGTTGAAAGGAACGGGCGAAGTTTCCTCGTCCGGAGTGAAAGCCATTAAGACAAGTGTCGTTCCGGCCGCCGAGTGGTCGCCCAAACGCTGAGCCGAGTTTTTCGCACGCCGCCGGCGGTTCTCAGGGCCGGCGGCGTTTTTTCATTTCTACGACGCGCAAATCCGTGAATTTTAGAAGAGTACGGCAGGCGAGACGTTCTGCGAAGAGTTTTTTTCGCAGGAATTGCCCTTCGGCGGGAACTATCATGGGAGTTGCAGCTCAAGAGGGCCCTGATTGAACGCGTCGCTGCTGGAATCCGTGCTGCGTCGGGTAGCGCCGTTGGCCGCGGGCGTGCGGACCGTGGATGCGGAACTTCTGCGGCGTTTCGCGTTGCACCGGGACGAATCGGCCTTTGCGGTATTGGTTCAGCGGCACGGGCGGATGGTCTGGACCGTGTGCCGCAATTTGCTGCCGTTGGAAACGGATGCCGAAGACGCGTTTCAGGCGACGTTTCTTGCCCTGATCCGCTCGGCTGCCACGATTCGTACCCCGGGTTCGCTCGGCTCGTGGCTTTACGGCGTGGCCTTTCGCGTGGCGCAAAAAGCGCGACGCGCGGCCGTTCGCCGGCGACGCCGCGAGCAAACCGTAGCGTCCGGCGAGGCGGTGCTGCCGGTGTCCGCCGGCTCGTGGGACAAACTTCAAGCGGCAGTGCATTTGGAAGTGAATCGGCTTCCCGAAAAGTTACGGATCGCGTTTGTGGTCTGCGAATTGGAAGGAACGAGTCAGCGCGAGGCAGCGGCAGCGCTGGGGTGGAAACCGGGCACCCTGTCCGCCCGGCTGACCAAAGCCCGGCAACGCTTGCTGCAGCGGCTTGCCCAGCGCGGCATCACGGTCGGAACATTGGTGGCCGGGGCGTTGATTGGCGGGGCGGGCTCGGCTGCCACGCCGCTTGAAGTCACGATGCGCACGCTCGTTCAGGCTCGGTCCGGCAACTGTTTAGACGGAGTCATTTCAGCAACTGTTCTCAATCTCGCCCGCGGGGCGACGGGGGTTTCCATGACGCGAATGAAACTGATGGCGGCGGCCGTGGCGTTGACCGCAACTTTAGCGATCGGCACGGTCACCACGCTAGCGCCGCTGGCTATCGCTCAGCGGCCGGCTGCGAACGATCCTTTTGCTCCGTCGCCACCGCAACCGGGGACTACGGGAGTCCCGAGCGGAAATTCAGCCAACTTTGCGGGCGCGACGCTATCAGTCGCAGGGCAATGGGAGTACAAGTTCGTTCCGCGCAAGAGCGAATCACTTGAAGACTTCGAGAAGTTGTTAGTGGAAAACGGCGCAGCCGGTTGGGAATATTGCGGGGTTGAATCGCTGTCGGCTGGCGCGGCGCGCAAAGCTCAGTGGGGAACCAGCCCGACGATTGTGTTCAAGCGGCCAAAGAAAGCGCCCCGAACGACTTTTGATCCGCTGATGACTGGACCGAGCGCAGGTTCGTCGTCCTTGCCGGCGCCGCGCGCCGGCTCGGCCGGCTCGTTTGGACCCACGGGCAGCGGGGGCGGTTCGGCCGCCCCCGGACAAGATGGATCCATGGGCGGCAGGGGCGGCGGCAGTTATCCTCAATCGCCAAAGCAGGAAACATCAATCGTACAACTGGCGAACGCCGCGTCCACGTCGTTGGGGCAGACGCTGAGTCAGGTATTCCAAGGCCGCTGTCGTATCGTTCCCGACCAAGGCACCAATTCGTTGATCATCCAAGGCGACAAAGAAACGATAGCCGAGGTGATGGCGGTGATCCACAAGCTGGACGTGCCGCCGGCGAAGCCAGGCGCGAAGTGAAATGTGCCGTCGAATTCCCGCTCACAAGAACGCGAACGATCGCAATCACCGACCAATTGTCATGAGTTCAAACGTTCGCGTTCTTGGTTTGCGTCAAGGTATGATTCCGTCAAAATCGATTTTAACGATTGCAGCGGCGTTCCGGTGTCGATATAGTGTGGTGTGCGTGGTGGAGGTCGACTGCCCGATCCGCCATCGTTTGTAATAACGTTCCTTAATCGAGGATTGACCCATGTTGCGGATTGCCTTCCTGTTCCTGAGCGTTGGCCTGGTTTTTGGCCTGGCCGGGCGCGTCAGCGCCGAGGAAAAGGACAAAGACGTTAAGCTCGAGGGCACTGTTTGCTGCGCCAAGTGCGAGCTTTCCCTCACCGACAAATGCGCCACCGTCATCAAGGTGAAGGACAAGGACAAGAAGGACGTGATTTACTACTTCGATCCGGCCGGCGACAAGAAGTTCCACGGCAAGATTTGCAACGACGCCAAAGAAGGCACCGTCACGGGCACCGTCAAGAAAGACGGCGACAAGATGATCATCACGGTCAAGACCTGCGAATTCAAGTGATCGCGGCAAACGAGAGCTGATTCACCGCAACGCCACCTAATCGGGTGGCGTTGTTCGTTTGGTGAGCTTGCGGCTTGCTCGATAGAATAACCAACGGCGAGCGTCGAGGTAAGCCCGACGTGGCTGTTCGCGAACACACGTTGGGCTTACGCCTCGACGCTCGCCCTGGAAATGCTCTCGTCTAGGTGGGAACCGAATGAAAGTGATTCTCGCCAATCCACGCGGGTTCTGCGCCGGCGTCGTGATGGCCATCGATAGCTTGGATCGCGCCATCGGACTTTACGGCACGCCGATCTATGCCTTTCACGAGATCGTTCATAACCGGCCGGTGGTGGAGCGGTTCGAAGCCAAGGGCGTGATTTTCGTTGATTCGATCGAGGAAGTGCCCGAGGGCGCGACGGTGCTTTACAGCGCTCACGGCGTTGCTCCGCAAATTCGGCAGGCATCCGCAAAGCGACAGCTCCGGGCCGTGGACGCCACCTGCCCGCTCGTTACGAAAGTCCACAAAGAGGCGTTGCGCTACGCCAAAGAAGGTCGCACCATCATTCTCATTGGCCACGAAGGGCACGACGAAGTGGTCGGCACTATGGGAGAGGCCCCACATCAGATCCTCTTGGTCGAGAGCGAAGATGACGTTGCGGAACTTAGCCTCTCGCCCGATACTCCCGTTGCCTATTTGACGCAAACCACATTGAGCGTGGATGAGACACGCGGCATCATCGCGGCCCTTAAACGAAAGTTCCCGCGAATTGCCGGACCTGCCAAAGACGACATTTGCTATGCCACGCAGAATCGACAGGAAGCAGTTAGGGATTTGGCCGAAGAGGCCGACGCGGTCATCGTGCTGGGCAGTCAAAACAGTTCGAATAGTCTGCGTCTGGTGGAGATCGCGAAAAGCATGGGGAAGCCGGCGTACCTCATCGACGGTCTCGGGGAAATCCGCGACGAGTGGTTTGACGCCAACCACACGGTATTAGTGACGGCCGGGGCGAGCGCCCCGGAAGACGTGGTGCAATCGTGTATCGAGCATCTGAAGCGGCGGTTTCACGCCGAAGTGGAAACGCGGGTGGTGCGTGAGGAAGACGTGCACTTCCCGCTGCCGCTGGAACTGAGAGTGGTCGCAACGAACTGACCAAGCCCCGTCCATTTGGGAGGGTTGTTCATGTCCACATTAACGAGGATCGGTCCGACGGGAAACGGCCGACTAATGAGCTGGGAGGAATTCGAATGCGGCGATTTCGATGAGGGGTTCAAATACGAATTGATCGACGGGAGGTTGTTCGTGTCGCCATCGCCCAATCCCGACGAAAACCGCCTGGAGCGTTGGCTTGACGGGCGGCTTAGCGCGTATTCGCGTGAGAACCCCGAGATCATCAATTACGTCAGCGGCAAGACGCGAGTATTCGTGCCGGGACGGCGGAAAACGACCTGCCCCGAGCCGGATCTCGCGGCCTACCGGGATTATCCGCTCGAAACGCCGTTCCGAGATCTGCGCTGGCAGGATCTCTTTCCCGTGCTCGTCGTCGAGGTGATGACGGGCGATGAGTACAAAGACTTGGAACGCAACGTCCGCCTCTATCTTCAGGTGCCGTCAATTCGCGAGTATTGGGTGATCGATGGCCGAGACGACCCCGAACGACCGACTCTTCTTCAACACCGGCGACGCGGTAAGCGATGGATTGCACGCGAGTATTCGTACGGCTCGAATTTCACAACACGGCTGCTTCCTGGTTTCAGCCTTGTCATCGACCCCCGCAGTGATCAGTGAGCGAGAAGTTTGATCCAGCTCTGGCTTATTTGCCGCAGTTGCCCAAGCGCCGCGATTGGCGGATCGGCTGCGCTGGGGCTGGGTTCATCATGCGCGATTGCCACCTAGTCGCCTATCGGCAGGCCGGTTTCAATCCCGTCGCGATCGCCTCGCGCAACCCAGAAACGGCCAAGGCAGTCGCGGGCCAACACCAGATTCCGAAAGTCCACGCCACGTTCGATCAACTACTGGCCGACCCGAGCATCGAGATCCTGGATATCGCCGTGCCGCCGGACGCGCAACCCGAGCTCATTCGCAAGGCCGCGCGGCAAAAGCACATTCGCGGCATCCTGGCGCAAAAGCCGCTCGCCATGTCGGTGCGCGAGGCCCGTGAGAGCGTTGAACTCTGCGAAAAGGCCGGCATCAAGCTGGCCGTCAACCAGAACATGCGTTTCGATCAATCGGTGCGGGCACTGAAAGACGTGCTCAATCGCGGCTGGCTAGGAGAGGTGGTCCTGGCAACAATCGATATGCGGGCCATCCCGCATTGGATGGCCTGGGCGCAAAGCCAGAATTCGTTGTCCACGTTCATCATGAGCATCCACCACCTCGACACGTTCCGCTATTGGCTCGGCACACCCGAACGCGTGCTGGCCAGCACGCGGCCCGATCCGCGCACGAAGTTTCCGCACGACGACGGCATCAACCTCTACATCCTCGAATACGCGAGCGGCGCACGGGCCTCGTCGTGGGACGACGTCTGGACGGGACCGGTGCGCGAAGGCTCGGAGGGCGACATCGGCATCCGTTGGCGCGTCGAGGGGACCGACGGCCTGGCTCGCGGCACGATCGGTTGGCCGAGTTATCCGTCGAAGACGCCGAGCACGCTCGATTTCACGTCGAAGCGCTTTCCGGGATTCTGGTTCCAGCCGCGCTGGAAGGAAGTTTGGTTTCCGGACGCGTTTATCGGGACCATGGCGCAATTGCTGGTTGCGCTCGAAGACGGCACGGAGCCTGAGATTGGCGGGCGCGACAATCTGGAAACGATCGCGTTGTGCGCGGCCGTGCGGGCGGCGGCGAAGGAGCACCGCGTCACCACTGTCAAGGAATTCATGTCGTGAGCCAGGACTCACAACCAGTCGCTCAAGCAATGTTCTTCTTGACGGGCGACGAATTTCACGAGCGCGGCCGATCCGACGACTTCAAATCGTCTTGGATCGCGGAAGCCGAGCGGGTATGCCGGGGATTCGGTACGCGACCTCCGGGAGTTGCTTGTTCGGTGGCGGTCTTCGCTCAGCCGTTTGGCTCGCGCCATGTCGCAATCGTGCAAGTCGCGGACGTCGCTCATGGCGGGCTCGGTTTTCGCTTTCTCGTTCTGGCACGGCGACTCTACGCGAATTGGATCATCGATCCGTTTCGTGTGGCAGACGAGTTTCCACCGGCTTGGGACCAATCGGGCGCATTGGCGCCGCTGAACTGGCCGCTCGTAGCGCCGCCACGGCGCACAGTCGAGCAATTGCAAGAAGTGCTGAAAACGGGCGGCAGCACCACGCTGCTAGGCGCGGTGCAGGGACTAATCGACGGCGGACGTCTGGTGTTTGAGAGGCTCGCGCCCGCGCCGCAACTGGTTCGGGATCTCTGGCAACTGCTGCCGTACAGCGCGCAGGCCGAACTCTGGCCAACCACCTTCGCTTTCGGCAACGACCTGCGCTTCGATATTCTGGTCGTTCCCAAAACCGAAGGGCTAGGCCTCGACCGGTACTTCACGGAAGAGCAATCGCTCGATTACCCTGAAGGCCGCTATGAGCTCGGTTTGCAATTCGCCGTGGAAGGCGGCAATCAACGCGAACTCGATCAGTTGCTTGGCAGGCGCAGCAGCAAACAGATGTTGCGACTGGCGATCTTCATCCTGTTCGGCGGAGTCATTGCGTACGTGGGAATCCATGCGCTGATGCAGTTTCTATGAAAGGCGATCATCATGTCGGACAAGTCGGCCGAACGAGTGCTCGGCCTGCCGACCGAGCGGTTGCGCGACGCGGGCATGTTTCAGGGATTTCGGCTGTTTGATGCCGGGATGTTTCAGTATCTGCTCGACCCGGAACATCTCGAATACCGCGCGCGCGGTCAGGCCGAAACCGATCCGTCGTTCAAGCAACTTATTCCGTATCTAATTCTGCGCTGCGGTGAACGGCTCTTTCACTACACGCGCGGTCAGAGCGGCAATGAAGCGCGGCTTCGGGCAAAACGCTCGGTCGGCATCGGCGGACATATCAATGCCGAGGAAGATTCATCGCATGCCGATCCGTATCGTGCCGGCATGCTCCGCGAACTCGCCGAGGAAATTGACATCCAATCCACGTATCGTGAGCGGATGTTTGGTCTAATCAACGACGACGCCACGCCGGTGGGACAGGTTCATCTCGGCGTCGTGCATTTGTTGGACTTGGACGAGCCGCGAGTCAGGCCGTGCGAGGCCGAAATCGCCGACGCGGGATTTGCCTCATTGCGGGTTTTGCTGCCCCAGGCAAACCAATTCGAAAGCTGGTCGCGATTGGTGATGGAAGCACTAGTCTAGTCGCGCCGCAGATCGATGGACTTGGCGCCGGCTTTGTCGAATTGTTCCAATAGCCGGTCGATTTTTCGCTGCGCAACCGCATCATCTTCCGGCGGTTTGCCCCAGATCACTTCCGGTCCGCCAACGCGTTTGAGCCACAAGTCGCCGTCGCGCCAACGAAAGTCATTCAGTCGCAATCTCGCTCGATGCGGACGCAGCAGAGCGGCGACGCGGGCCGCTCCCTCGACCTGGGCGTCGCCCCAAGGCCGGCCGATGCCATTGGCGGGTTGCGGCGCGCGGTCCACCAATTGCGGCAGTGAGAGCGTATCGACGGCGCGCGGGAGCAACGTGCCATGCCGGTCCACCGCCCGCACCACCGGCCCGCGGTCCTCGTAGACCACGGCCAGTACGGGCTCGCGAAACGTCAGCTTCACTTGAATCCGGCGATTCGGCGTGATTTCGACTCCGTCCACGCGCTCGACCCAGACGTGCCGCGCGAAGGCCTCGCTCAATCGTTGGCCGAGATTTTCATCGAGCATCGACACGGTCTCCGGGAATTCACCGTAGTAGCGCACCTCGCTGAGGAACTGCTCGCGGTCGGCGCCGGGTGGAGTGGGGCAGTCGATTTGTTTGAATAGAAACTGGTAGCGACCTGCGGACTGGAGCGTTCCGCGCATGACGCGTCCGGCCCAAATCAGCCCGCCCAGCACCACCGCTGCACCGCCCAGCGCCAGCGCCGCGCTAACGATCAATCGGCGGAATGGGCGCCCTTCGCTCACCAAATGACGATTTCCCGTTCGAGTTGGATGCCGCTGGTCTCGAGGACTTTGCTTTGCATCAAATCAATGAGACGTAGGACATCGCGTGCCGTGGCGCCGGCACCGGCCACGATGCAATTCGCATTGCGCTCGCTTACCGTTGCTCCGCCGACCTTGGACTTAGCCAGGCCGGCCTTTTCAATCAGGATCGATGCCTGTTGGCCGCGTGGGTCTTCGAAAATCCGCGCCGCCGATTCGTAGCTGTACGGCTGCTGGGCCTTGCGCATGATCCACGCCCGGCGCATGCGTTTGACGATGTCTTCGGACTTGGCCAGGTCCAACTCGAATTCGGCCCGCAGGATCACCGGGTCGTCCAGATTGCTGTGATGGGCACTGAAGCGA
>JBGQCZ010000181.1:0-8537 GCA_041495645.1 Gemmataceae bacterium
ACATGAACGTTTGAGCAATTTTTCCAAGCGGCGGCAAATGGCAAACTCGGACAACTCCAAGAATGTGCTCGTTGGGATCGCGGGGGCCGTGGGCGGCACTTGCGTTGGCATCATGTTCGTCATCGCGTTCTTCGCCCGCGAGCACATGATGATTTCGGCCTACATTTACGGCGCGCTGGCGACGATGGGTCTGGGGTTGGGCTATCTCGCCGCGCAGTCGAAGCGCGACGATCTGCCGCCTGTCGAATGAGCGTCCTCACTTGCTGATTTTCACGTCGGGAAGCGCCTGGCGAATCTGAGCGACGCCGCGATCGGTCACCTTGGACTTGGTAAGGACGAGATTCTTCAGTTGCCGCATGGAAATCAATTCGCGAAGCCCCACGTCCGTGATCTTGGTGAATCCCAAATCCAGCGACTGTAACTGAATCAACCCGGCAAGCTCTTTAATTCCCGCATCAGTGATCCGCAGCTTGTTGAGACTGAGTTCGCGCAGGTCCTTCACTTTCGCCACTTCTTGCAGCCCGAGGTCGGTGACGTTCCAATCGGAGAGGTTCAAATGGGTCGGCGGCGGAACAAGTGCGAGATAGTACTTCAAGCCTAGGTCGGTTTTGGCTTGCTTGGGAATGATGAGTTTCTTGAGTGACGTTCCGGTGAGTCCTTTCAGGCCGGCGTCGGTCACTTTGGAGGCTTCAAGGTCCAGTTCTTCCAACTGTTTCATTTTCGCCAGCGCTTTGAGGCCGGGGCCCTCAATCAGATTGCCCAGTTGCAGCCGATTGAGGTGCCTCAGCCGGGTCAATTCACTCAAACCGTTGTCGGAAACCCCGGTGCCGGCAAGCCGAAGCTCGCGGAGCTGCGGCAGTTGAGCGATGCTCTCGACCCCGTAATCGGACACGCCGCGGGCACCGAGATGGAGCGCTTGCAGGTTTTTGAAGCCGACGATATCGCGGAGCCCGAAATCGGTGACGGCGGTGCCGTCGAGATCGAGCGCGCGCAATTGTTTCAGCTTGACGATCGTGGACAGCGCATCGTCGGACAAGTTGTTTTGCCGCAGACTCAGCACCTGCAACCCGGTCACCTTGACGAGTTCGACAATGGTCTCGTCGTCGAGCTTGCAGCCGCTCACGTCCAGCATCTGCAGGTTCTTCATGCGCCCGATGGCCTTGAGGTCTTTGAGCGTCAGCGGGGCGTTGGTCAGGCACAATCCAAACGGACAGGTCGGGATCGGCAAAGTCGCCAACGAATCGGGCTCATACTTGGGAATGGTGAATGCGGGCAGTTCGAGCAACGGGTCCGGCTGTTTGAAAAGCGGCTGAGGCTGCTTGACGCCGGCAGCCGTGAATGTCACGATTTGACCGGGCCGCCAGGTCGTCCAGCCGTGCACCGCGTCGGAATCCTTCCACGCAGCGACGATGGCCGGCGGAATCGGCTCCGGATCCGCGGAACTCGCCGAGACCACAATCGCTCCCACCAGGACGGCAAGAGCCCAACGACCAGCCATTTCCACGCCCTCGTCCACGCCACGGGATGCGTTCGTGCACCCACAAGCATAGCTCACGGGCCGCGATCGCGACGCGGCCGCTCACCAGTCGGGAATGACATTTCCGTCGACCGCCCGGCGAAACGCAACGGGTATGCTGAACCAGTTCGACAAGATCGGCAACGTTTGCTAGGATCAGATTGTCGAGAGGTTTTAGTGTCGTGCTTGGGATTACCTGATGTCCGCCGTGATTTCACCCCAGGTTTCTTTGCCGGGAACAACAAGCATGTTCTTGCGCCGCTTTTCGGTGGATGAGTACCATCGCATGATCGACTCCGGTGTTTTCGTCAAGAACGATCAGTTTGAATTGCTCGATGGATGGATTATCGCCAAAATGCCGCACAATCCTCCCCACGATCTGGCGGTCAGTCTCGGCCTTCGACAACTCACATCCTGGTTGCCTGCCCCCTGGTTTTGCCGTGTGCAGAGCGCCGTGACCCTGGCCACCAGCGAGCCGGAACCGGACTTGGCCGTGGTCCTCGGACCGGAACGCCGCTTTACGACCAGCCATCCGAACACGCGTGACATTGCCTTGTTGATCGAAGTCGCCGACAGCAGCCTGGCCGACGATCGCCGCGAAAAAAGCGCGCTCTACGCACAGGCAAACGCTGCCGAGTATTGGATCGTGAACCTCGTGGACCGCCGCGTCGAGGTGTACACCGACCCGACCGGTCCAATCATCGATCCCGAATACCGCAATCGACGCGACTACGGCATCAGCGAAACAGTACCGCTCACCGTCGGCGGACAAAACGCGGGAGCGATTCCGGTGGCGGATTTGTTGCCGTGATCCGTTCAGTGCTTCTGTTTTTCACCCGATGAAGGCTCAGACTCGCCGTTCTTAGATAGACCAGTCGGCTGTCGCTCCTTGCCGGCCGGACGAGGCTTCGCCTTGGTGCCGGCTGGAGGGATCACCGGAGTTACGTCGAACGATTCCACAATGGCGGTACTGCTGGTTTCGGGACTCTGTTCTCTGGTGTTTTCTGGATTCATGACGTTCATCCTTTGGTTGGACCGAGGACGTGGAGAATCCGATCCTGAACGAATTCGCCATTGCAATGCAATTCTACCAGATAATCGCCGTAGCGATCAAACGCGACCGCCGAAAACCGAATTGGAACTTGGACAATTGTGTTTCGCGTAGGCACCTGAAATCGAATTGGCGGCGATGTCAGAATCAAGTCCAGCGTGTCCGCTCGTGCGACGTCAACTCGCATGTCCACCGAGCCTTGCCAATCCGTCAATTGGGTAAACACGCACAGTTTTCGCAAAACATACGGCGGTTGAGATTCCACCGGACGGAACGCATCGAACAAGCCGACTAAGTGCGTCTTGCCTGTCGCGGTGTCGCGAACCATGTCGTCGCACAAATATACGGCCGAGAATATCGGCATGACGATTTCGGCCATCGGTTGGGTCCCCGTGAGATACAAACTTTGAAAGGCTTGAATTCTGACACTCGCGATTCACCAAAGCGAGATCATTCCCGTAAAATGCCGGAACCCGCCTCGAAGTTCCAGTCGGAGATTTCGAATTATGCTTCGCCACCTTCTCCCGCTCGCCGCGCTCGTCCTCCCCGCCCTCGCCTTCGCCCAGGTACCGCCGGAGAAAGCCGTCTCGACCATGACCGTCGCCGACGGCTTGCAGATCGAGCTGTTCGCCTCCGAACCGATGTTCACCAATCCCACGAGCATCGACGTCGATCACAGGGGCCGCGTGTGGGTGTGCGAGTCGGTCAATTACCGGCACAAGCTGCTGCGCCGCCCGCCCAATCGGCCCGAGGGCGATCGCATCGTCGTCCTCGAAGACACCGACGGCGACGGCAAGGCCGACAAGGCGACCACCTTCTATCAAGCCCCCGACTTTCTCGCTCCGCTCGGCGTCGCCGTCGCCCCACTCCCAGCGAGCCAGGGGGTTCATCCCCCTGGTAAGAACCAAGGGGATAAACCCCTTGGCTCGCCAGTTCGTGTCTTCGTCTGCCATTCGCCGCACATCTATGTCTTCGAGGATAAGGACGGCGATCTCAAGGCCGACGGCCCGCCCAAGATTCTGCTCACCGGCTTCCAGGGCATCGATCACGATCACGGCGTCCACGGCATCAACATCGGCCCCGACGGCAAGCTCTATTTCACCGTCGGCGACGCGGGGGTGAAGGACTTGCAATCGAGCGACGGCAAGGGCCGAAAATGGACCAGCAACAATACCGATTGCCGGGCCGGTACCGTGTGGCGCTGCGATATGGACGGCAAAAACCTCGAACTGCTCGCCCACAACTTCCGCAACAACTACGAATGCTGCGTGAACAGCTTCGGCGAAATCTGGCTCTCCGACAATGACGACGACGGCAACCAGCAGACGCGCATCTGCTACGTGATGCCCGGCGGGGATTACGGCTACCACCCGCGCGGCCCCGGCCAGAGCCACTGGCACGAGGAGCAACCCGGCATCGTCCACAAAGTCCTGCGCACCGGCTTCGGCAGCCCCACCGGCATCTGCTTCTACGAAGGCACGCTGCTGCCGAAAAAATACCAGGGCCAACTGCTGCACTGCGACGCCGGCCCGCGCGAGTTTCGTTGCTTTCACATCAAGCCGAAAGGCGCCGGCTACGAACTCGAAAAGGAACTGCTGGTCACCAGCACCGATTCGTGGTTTCGCTTGAGCGACGTATGCGTGGCCCCGGACGGCAGCGTGATGCTGGCCGATTGGTACGACCCCGGCGTCGGCGGCCACGGCATGGGCGATACCACGCGCGGGAGGATTTACCGCGTCACGCCGAAGGGACACAAGGGGTACAAGGTGCCGAATACAGAGTTGGAGAGTCCGCAAGGTATTTTGAACGCACAGGGTTCTCCATGTCTCGCGACCCGAGCTTTGGCGATCGCGGCATTCCGCGCTGACAAGGACACTTCATGGGTGTTGAAGACTCTCGGACAAGGCCTGCGAGTTGGCGAGGACACCGTGAACGCTCGCAGCTTTTGGCTATTCCAGCAAACAGGCAAGAAACAAAACCCGCTTGGCATCTTGGAAGCCGCTGAAGCGAGCTTCGAATTCACGGTGAAAAAGGCAAAGTCGGACGCCCTAAATCTGATGATGATACGAGTGTACTACGATGTGAATGGTATCTCAGCGGCAAGCTCAAAACTGGTTCCTGAATTAGAGAGGGCCGCTTCGAAGGTTCCAGCCTCCTACAATCGCGAAACAATCCTCACATTGCGCGCTGCTGACATAGATCGAACGAAGCCGTGGTTCTACGCCTTTGCCAAACTCTACGACGGCCAGGATCGCTTCTACCTCTCTGCCCTGAACGTCGCTTGCGGGACCGATCCGAAGCGGCGCGATCTGATTCTCGCGGACTTCGACAAGCATTTCCCCGAGTGGAACGACAAGGTCGCGGACCTGGTGTGGGAACTGCGGCCCAAGTCGATGCTGCCGAAGATGGAGAAGCTGCTGGTGGATAGCGGCAACTTGAATGACTCGCAGCGCGGGCGAATCGTTGACATAGTCGCGGCCACCGATGACCCGAACGCGGGGAAGACGCTGCTAAAAGTGTTGCAAAGCTATCGCGAGCGCGAGGATAAGGAGGTAGGTAATCGCATTCTCGCCAACCTGAAGATGTTCCTGCCCGGCAAATGGCGCGCTCTACGGCAAGGCCCGGAACTGAAGGAGACCATTGATGCACTGTTGGCCAACACGAAGTCGCAACCCGAGGGATTGTCGCTGATTGGCGCGGCGGAGATGATCGATCGGGTGGGCAAAGTTGTCGAACTGGCAAAATCAACCGACATCAGGGTGTGGGTGGCGGCCATCGAAACGCTGGGACAGCTTTCCACGCTGGATGCGGTCGCGGCGTTGGAAGTCTATGCGAAGGAGCGCCAGCATGCAGTGACCGCGCTGGGCGTGTTGTTGCAGCGCAATGGGGCCAATCCGATTGGTGCCGCTGCTCTTAAGAGTTTGCAAGCTGTGGCGCTGGATCCGGTCAAAGATCGGCCGGCCCATTTCCGCCGCGAAGAAGCCCTGCGCTCGCTTGCTGCTTCCCGGGCGGGAACCATCTGGCTGCTCAAGCTGAAGGAAGACGGCAAGATGCCCGAAGACTTGCAGGGTTTGGTTTCCACGTTGTTGCGCAACAGCCCGTTCGTCGATCTGCGCAACAAAGCCCTGATCGCCTTCCCCGCACCCGGCAAGCTCGATCCGAAAAAGCTTCCCGCCATCGCGATTCTCGCCAAGCGCACCGGCAATGCCGACAACGGCCGCAAGATCATGGCCGCTTCGCTCAAGGGCGAGGCCCAGTGCCTGAAGTGTCACACCGTCCGCGGGGTGGGCGGGCAGGTCGGGCCTGACTTGTCGATGATCGGCAAGAAAGCCAGCCGCGAAAACCTGATCGAGTCGATCCTGCAACCGAGCAAGGCCATCGCCGACCAGTACCTCCAGTGGCGCATCGAAACCAAGAAAGGTTTCGATATCCAGGGCCTGATTATCGAGGAGACGCCCGATTCGCTTCTCCTTCGCGACGCCAACGCCAAGGATTACAAGATTCCCAAGAGCGACATCGACACGCGCACCAAGAGCGCCGTGTCGATCATGCCGGAAAACGTCGTCTCCGCGTTGACCGAAGATGAACTGATCGACGTGGCCGAATACATGCTGACGCTGAAAACCGCGTCGCTCACGCCAGAATGGTGGCACATCGTCGGACCGTTTCCAAATGACGCGAGCGATAGCGGCCTGGATGCGGTGTACGAGCCGGAAAAGAAAGTCGATCTGAGCGCCACCTACGCCAGCCCGCAGCGCAAGCAAGGATGGACCCGCGTCACCCGCAACGCCGAAGGCTACGTCGATCTGATGGCGCACTACGCGCCCAAAAGCGACAACATCATGTCGTATCTCTATCGCGAAATCGAATCGCCAGTCGATCAAGAAGCGACGATTTCGCTGGGTACTGACGACGGCTCGAAGGTGTGGGTCAACGGCGACAAGGTCTACGAAACCCGCGCTCACGACGCGGCCGTGCCGGACAAAGCCAAAGTCACGGTGAAGCTCAAGAAGGGCAAGAACGAACTGCTGCTGAAGATCGTCAACGGCAACAACCCGCACGGGTTCTATCTGACGGTGTTGAGCGAGCTGGAATTGAAAGCGAAGTAAGGACAGCGCAAAAGAATTAACCGCAGAGGGCGCGGAGAGCGCAGAGATGGCAACGAACTGGTTTTCTCCGCGTTCTCCGCGCCCTCTGCGGTTAATTCTTCTTCTTGAGGCACGAAACATGAATCGCGCCGACGCTCTCGCCCTGCTGAACGAATACGTGAAGAACCGCAGCCTGGTGAATCACATGCTGGCGGTCGAAGCGGCCATGCGCGCCTATGCCCGCAAGCTCGGCCACGACGAGGAGAAATGGGGCATCGTCGGCCTGCTGCACGATTTCGACTACGAACGCTGGCCCGATCCACCCAACCATCCCTTGAAGGGTTCGGAGATTCTCCGCGAGAAGGGCTATCCCGAGGATGTGATTTACGCCATCAAGTCGCACGCGGACTATCTCACCGATAGCCCGCGCGTGAACCAGTTGGACAAGGCCCTGTACGCTTGCGACGAACTGGCCGGCTTCATCACCGCCGTGGCCCTGATGCGCCCGACCGGCATCGGCGACCTGGGTGCGTCCAGCGTGAAGAAGAAACTCAAGAAAAAGGAATTCGCCCGCAACGTCAAACGCGAAGACATCGACCGCGGGGCCGCGGACTTCGGCGTCGATCTGACCGAGCACATTCAATTCGTGATCGACGCCATGAAACCGCACGCGGCTGATTTGGGATTGCTTGCTGGCACCGGTGGCGGCGATTGAATCAGAACAGAATTTACCGCAGAGGGCGCGGAGAGCGCAGAGAAATCCAATAAACTGCCTTCTCTGCGCTCTCCGCGCCCTCTGCGGTAAATTCGTGAGACCATCTCCATGAATCGCATCATTCTCTCGCTTGCTTTGGCTTTCAGCCCAACCATCTCCTCGGCCGCCGAACCGCTGAAACTCCTCTTCCTCGGCGATCGCGGGCACCATCAGCCGGCGCTGCGGTTCCGCCAATTCCAACCCGTAATGGCCAAGGTCGGCATCGATATGACCTACACGGAGGAAATGAGCGCCCTGAATGACAAGACGCTGTCTCGCTACGACGGCCTCATCGTTTACGCCAATATCGACAACATCCAGCTGGAGCAGGCCAAGGCGCTGTTGGATTACGTGGCCGGCGGAAAGGGCTTCATCCCGCTGCACTGCGCGTCGTATTGCTTCCGCAATTCGCCCGAAGTCGTCGCCCTGATCGGCGCGCAGTTCTTGCGGCACAATACCGGCACTTTTCGCACCACAATCGCCGAGCCGGATCACGCGATCATGAAGGGCTTCAAGGGCTTCGAATCGTGGGATGAGACTTACGTTCACACCAAGCACAACGAAAAAGATCGCACCGTTCTCGAATACCGCGCCGAAGGCAACAGCAAGGAGCCGTGGACCTGGGTGCGCACGCACGGCAAGGGCCGCGTCTTTTACACCGCTTGGGGCCACGACGAACGCACCTGGGGCAACCCCGGATTCCAGAACCTGATCGAACGCGGGATTCGCTGGGCTTGCGGGCAGGATCCCACTGCCGTCGCGCCCTTCGCGGACCGGCCGATGATGACCACGCTGCGGAAAGACGTGAAGCCGTTCGAGTATGTCGATGCCAAGGTGCCGTTCTATCCGCCCAGTCGCCAGTGGGGCGTGACCGCCGAGCCGCTCAGCAAGATGCAGAAGCCGCTGCCCGCCGAGGAATCGATCAAGCATTTCGTCCACCCCGTTGATTTCGAAGTGAAGCTGTTCGTGGACGAAACGAAGTTGGGGGGCGGCAAGCCGATTTGCATGAACTGGGACGAACGCGGGCGGCTGTGGGTCGCGCTGACCTTCGATTACCCCAACGAGAAAAAGCCCGAGGGCCAGGGCCGCGACAAAATCGTGATTTGCGAGGACACCGATGGCGACGGC
>JBGQCZ010000182.1:0-8531 GCA_041495645.1 Gemmataceae bacterium
ATTAAGACCAATCGACTGCGTAGAATCGTAACGCAGGAAAAACCACCCGCCAAATCCCGAGCCTCAGCAACAAGGGTGCGGAATATGGGGCAAGCGAAGGAAGGCCGCGATCCTTCGCTTGCGCTTCAGGCTTGTGTGCTGAAGAAGGAAGGCCGCGATCCTTCGCTTGCGCTTCAGGCTTGTGTGCTGAAGAATCACCCACAGCCATTCCAGGCCTTTGCTCGCGCTCATCATTACTTGCCCAATCGGCTGCAACCGGATTCAATGAAGGCTGTTGTCGCCGCCTTCGAGAGGCCGGTTCAGCATGACCACCAAGACCAAACCGATCGCCATTTATCACGAGCATCCGGATTGGTTCAAACCGCTGTTCGCCGAATTGGAGAAACGCGGGCTGCCGTTCGTGCGGCTCGATCCGCGTGCCCATCGCTATGATCCGTCCGAACGAACCAGTCCCTATTCGCTTGTCTTCAACCGCATGAGCCCGTCGGCGCATTTGCGCGGCGGAACGCAGGGCATGTTCCACACGCTGCATTGGCTGGCCCATCTCGAACGGCTCGGCGTACCGGTGGTCAACGGCCGGACCGCCTTCACTTATGAGACCTCAAAGGCCCTGCAACTCACGCTGCTGGAATCGCTCGGTCTGCCTTACCCGAAGGCGCGGGTGATCAATCATGGTTCGCAGGCGCCGGCCGCCGCCGATGGGTTGCGCTTTCCCGTCGTGGTGAAGGCCAACGTGGGCGGCAGCGGGGCGGGCATCGTGCGTTATGATCGACCCGAAAGCCTGGCCAAAGCAGCCGAAGCGGGCGAGATCGGGCTGGGCATCGACCATGTCGCGCTCGTGCAGGAATACATCCCCGCCCGCGGTGGACATATCACGCGCGTCGAGACTCTGGGCGGGAAATTTCTCTACGCGATCAAGGTCTTCACCACCGGCGACACATTCAACCTGTGCCCGGCCGACATCTGCCAGCGCTCCGACGGCGTCGAACTGGTCCGCAGCGCGTGTCCAGTGGATGCACCCAAGACCGGTTTGAAAGTCGAAGGCTTCACCCCGCCGCCGGAGGTGATTGATGCCTGCGAGCGAATCATGCAAAAAGCTCAGATCGATGTCGGCGGCATCGAATACATCATCGACGACCGCGACGGCCGGCTCGCCTATTACGACATCAACGCCCTATCGAATTTCGTCGCCGACGCCATCAACGTCGTGGGTTTCAATCCGTTCGAGCGTTTGGTGACTTATTTGGAGGCTCGCGCCAAGTCGGGGTAACCGCAGGTTGTAGCCGCAGGCTTTAGCCTGCGTTAGGGCGTCGCCGCGCGGTTGTGGGTGGCGCGCTTCGGATGGGTCACGGTCCTCGCGCAGGCTACAGCCTGCGGCTACAGCCTTCGGCTGGAGCATTGAGCATGCAAGGGGTGATTTGAAATGCGTTACGGTTATTGGCTCCCGGTCTTCGGCGGTTGGCTGCGCAACGTTGAAGAGGAAGGCATGGCGCCGACTTGGGAATACTCCAAGAAGCTCGCTCAGCGCAGCGAGCAGATCGGCTACGACCTTACGCTCGTCGCCGAATTGAATCTCAACGACATTCGCGGCGAGGAAGCGCCCTGCCTCGACGCCTGGTCCACGGCGGCGGCCCTTACAGCAGTCACCGAGCGGCTGGAATACATGGTGGCGGTACGGCCGACGTTTCACAATCCGGCCCTCTTGGCTAAGCAGGCGGCGAACATCGATCACATCGGCGGCGGCGGGCGGCTGTCGCTGAATGTCGTGTCTTCGTGGTGGGCCGACGAGGCCAAGAAATACGGCGTGCATTTCGAGCGCCACGACGACCGCTACGCCCGCACCGCCGAATGGCTCGACGTGTTGACCACTCTTTGGGAACGCGATCACGTCAATTACGAAGGCAAGTTCTATCGCGTCGAGGATTCGGTGATGCAGCCCAAGCCCATCAGCCGGCCGCGGCCCGTGCTTTACGCCGGCGGCGAATCCGAGGCCGCCAAGAACCTCATTGCCAAACAATGCGACGCTTACGTGATGCACGGCGATCCGCCCGCGAAGATCGGCGAACGCATCGCCGACATGAAACGCCGCCGCGAGGGCTTCGGCCTCCCGCCCATGCAATACGGCGTGGCCGCATATTCTATCGTTCGTGAGACCGAGACCGAAGCCCGCGCCGAACTGGCCCGCATCACCGACGTGAAGGCCTCGGCCGCCGGTTATCACAACTACCAGCAATGGCTGGCCGGCACTCAACTCGAGCAACGCGTGTCGCTGGAGGATTACTCGGTCTCCAATCGCGGCCTCCGCGCCGGCCTGATCGGCAGCCCGCAACAAGTCCAAGACCGCGTCGGCGAATTCGCAGCCGCCGGAGTGAATCTGTTCCTGCTCCAATGCAGCCCGCAATTCGAGGAAATGGAACGGTTTGCGGATAGGGTCATCCGGCCGCTTGGGAATGGGGCGACGCGAGGCAATGGGCATGCCGGGGGCGATTGAGCATCGCGAAATGGAGTGCCTTCGTCGCAAGAGGCCCGGCTGTTCTGTCGGCGCAACCAAATCGTCAATAAGCACTCAATTGTTGATCCCGATTGCCAAAACGCGGGCGGCCGCATCCAGGTCGTCAATGAACGGCTGCAACAACTGCCGGAATTGCGTCTCGCCGAGCGCTTCCGCTCCCTTCTTAACAAGGCGACCGACAATCGTGGCCGTCGATGGGCCAATTGCCGCCAAGGCACGCAGGATTTGGATGTACGTTTTCGACTTGCGAACCTCTAACCCGTTCTTGCGGAATAGTTCGGCCACTTCGAGATATTTGGTCTTGGCAATCGCGTACGGCACTCTTTCTAGATCGCTCACCGCTTCATAAACACTCTGGTTCAACGCCAGCCGAAAAACCCAATCGTCGATTGCAAAGCGGTCGATCTTGTACGTGTTCTTCAATTCTTCGTCCGCGGGGTGACCGACAACCACGAGGGCCACCTTTCCCGCTCGGTCACCCGAGACAATGCGGTAGGACTTGACGCGTCCCTCTGTTGGGCCATCCACGACTTGTACGACTGAAGCGGTGCGACTGATCTCATCAGATAGATTCTTCTTGAACCATTCCGCTCGTTCGTCAATTGACATTTCATCGTGATCGATCAGAACCACGGCGTGCCCGCCAACGCCGTTTTCCGGGTTGACCACGGGCAACAACTGCCGAATCAATCCGTCTTTTCCCGAAAACTGTTCTTTCGTGCGCGCGGCAAGATCCCACTCGGCTGGCCATATTCCAGCATCACGAAGTTTTTGAAGAAAAACCTTGTCGTCGTCGCCTTCATAAAAGACGAGAGTTTTCTTGGTCTCAGGCATAAAGATCCAGGCAACGGACATCGATACCGGTGGATGTCAGTGTCTCAACGGCCTCCGGGTCTAGCCGCCGAGCGTCTTGTTTCCCATCGTTTAGCGTGAGGTGAAAGACGGCCGCCTCTGACTTTGCCGTTCTTGCGGCCAGCATGAATGATCGAACGCAGTCAATGCTGTGAGTCGAAATGATGAGTTGCACGTTTTGGGATTTGGCCAACTTGCACAGTGCGGCTGAAAAGCGTTCTAACGAGCCCGGATGTTGATGGCATTCCGGTTCCTCCAGCATAAGCAGGGTGTCGCGCATCATGGTAAGCACTATCATCGTCCGCACCGCCGTACGTGTGCCGTCACCCTGCGAATCAAGCGGTAACCCATAATTGTCGAATAACACCATGAGTTGATTATTTGGAAGCAACTGAAATGACTCGGCATTGAGTCCAAACACCTCGTTGAGCGCAGTAGTCAGCCCCTTATCGCGCCGATTCGAGAGAAGTGCCGGCCAGAACTTCTGTTCGATCTGCGGACTAAAGGCGTCAAATGGCCGGAGGACCGAAATTACCGAGAAAAAAGTTCTCATTCGTTGTTCATCGATGCTGAATCGAGGAATTACGACTCCCCCGGGCGGCATGTTCCCAGGAATCCGAAACGTAATGTCTTGCCGAGAACCCGGGCTCGTGGATTCCGTGATCGATCCGGTAATCACGACGTCTTTGGATTTGTCCTGCCGATACCACATCAAGTCCTGCGACGAGGCCTGGCGCATCGATTGCCAGAAGCTCAAATCGCGCCCGAGAATGTCATGTTTGAAGCCGGCTTGGGAAGCTACTCGCTGGATCGACTCGACCACGGTCGTCTTGCCGCTATTGTTGCGGCCGACGAGCAGATTCACGTCGGTCAAGCCCTTGATCCTGCCCTCACGGATGCCGCGAAAACACTCAATTGAAATGGACTGCAGACGGATCATGATGATCTTCGCCCTTTGTTCCCCGGAGCCGTTAGGCAATGCGTCAACTTGGTGACGCGGAATGTCATTCTACAAGACTGTCATCGCACCGAAAGGCCGTTACGGGAACACGGGTGGGGGAGTGCCTCGGAAGCTTGCTGCAATCCGTGTGTCGAGCTGAGCATTTCCGTCCATTTCAGTCTTCGGACACCATCCAGCGTAGCGAGGATTTCGGTCGAATTTCGTCGGAGGCGTGCCAAGATGAATGTGCACCACGAACTTGGGGCGACGAGCTAGGGTCTGCATGATCTGAAGGACGCGATCAATCAGACTTACCCCAAGGGTTGGTCCGTTGGGATTGTCGCCGCCCAAATCGTCGGGGCGGCGTCGAGCTTTCGGGAGTTGGAGGGCCTGTTGCGGGCGAGGGGAATGGCCTCGCGGACGGTTCTATATGACCGTGCGTGATTGCGCAGGACACAAGCCTGACGCGCCCGCGAAGGAAGGCCATCCTTCGCTGGCGCGTCAGGCTTGTGTCCTGCGAGAATCACGCAAATTGATTTCCGTCCCGCGTGACTCCTTCGCCCCCTTGGCTTCGGTGACTAGCTCCAATTTTTGCTCTTCCGCGGTATTGGCAAAAGCAACTTTGAATATCGTCGTCGGCTTGACGCCGATCGACAATTCGCCGCGTCCGCCGTATGGTGAAACCGAGTTGAGTTTTCGTTCGTTGCAAAGGACGGCGACGCGGGCGAGGATTGCTCGAAAGACCGACTCGCGCAGCGGCACTTCGGCCAATTCTTCCCAGTCGCCGCCATTTGACCGCACGCGACAATGTTCGGGAGTCCATTCGAGCTGAAGTCCATGCTCCTGGCATGCGTTCAAGAGGTCATCGACCATCCCAACGACGCCATCACGGGAATGTTCGAAGACGCTTCGGAGCGCGCTGATATGCGGCGAGGTTGCATTCATGGACAGTCAACCGATCGGATTTCCTTCCACAATGCCGGCCATGCAGTTCGCTCAGGCCCTTGCCGGGGTCAAACTGGACGAGCCCCTGGCTGAGCGGGAAAAACTGGTCGACGGTCAATGCGATAATGTCGTCGGTCGTCGGGCACATCCACAGCAAGTATAGCAGCACCGACTTCATTTGGGAAAGCCACAGCCTTTCCGCACACATATTGTTCCGGCGTGCCGAAAAGGAACGGGCCGGATTTCAAGTATGTCGAGAAGTCGCCCGATCCGTAAAGTTTCGGATCCGGACCATTGGCCACAATCTGATCGGCGCGGAGTCGGGTTGTGCCATGAACCAAGATCGCCATTTCCACCCGCTCCCTTCACTGGCCGCATCGTAACGCGGCCGTGCGCGCGGTCAATGAAAATCCATGTCCGGCGACCGGTCCACCGAAGGATTCCAACGGGCCAGCCTCGGATGATTCGTCGTGCAGGCTATTGACATCGCGAAGCCTATACCCGACGATCACGTAGAGCCTTACGACCGGGGAACATGGCCCATGACCGCGAATCGGGCGCTTCTGAGTTTGTTCGCACCGCTCTGCCTCGTGGCGGTCCCCACGCTTCTTTTCGCCCAACCGCCCGCGCGCGATGCCGCGGCGCAGGTCGAGTTCTTCGAGAAGAAAATTCGCCCGCTTCTCATCAGCAATTGTTACACCTGCCATTCGGCCGACACCAACTCCAAGGGCGGGCTGCGCGTCGATGACCGCAACGGCTTGATCAACGGCGGAAACAGCGGGCCGGCCATCGTGCCGGGCGATCCGGAAAAGAGCCTGTTGCTGAAGAAAGTGACGCTGAAAGACGAGAAGCGGCGAATGCCGGCCGAAGGGAAGGCGCTGACCGAAGAACAAATCGCTGATCTGACGACCTGGATCAAGAGCGGGGCGGCTTGGCCGGCGGTGAATGTGCCCACTTCGCTCAGCAAGCCGAAGCCCGAGTTCGAGAAACTGAAACGCGAGCATTGGGCCTGGCAACCGCTCACCGATCCCAAATCGCCGGCAGTGCGCGACACTTCCTGGCCGCGCGACGACATCGATCGCTTCATTCTGGCAAAGCTCGAAGCGAAGCAACTCAAGCCGGTCGGCGATGCGGATCCCGTTGCCCTCATTCGCCGGCTTTCGTTTGATCTCTCCGGCTTGCCGCCGACTCCGAAAGAGATCGACGCGTTTCTGCAAGCGGCGAGCGTGAAGCCGCAAGCGGCGTTGGAAGAGGTCGTCGATCGCCTGCTCGCCTCGCCGCAATTTGGCGAACGCTGGGGCCGGCATTGGCTCGACGTGGCCCGTTACGGGGAATCGACCGGGCCGTCGCGGAATATTCCCTACCCGCATGCCTGGAAATATCGCGACTATGTCATCGACTCGATCAACGCCGATGTTCCATTCGACCGCTTCGTCCAGGAACAAATCGCCGGCGACTTGCTTGCAAAGGCTGAAGGCGGAAGGATGAAGGATGTAGAACGTGATCGGCTCCTAACTGCCACGGGATTTCTCGCCATTGGGGTGAAGGATGTCAATCAACGGTTTAAGGTGCGGTTCGTAATGGACAACGTGGACGAGCAGATCGATGCGGTCACGCGCTCGGTGCTGGCACTGACGGTGAACTGCGCCCGCTGCCACGACCACAAGTTCGACCCGATCCCGACGACCGACTATTACGCGTTGGCCGGTATTTTCACCAGCACCGATAACTGCGCCGGCGTGAGGAACAAGATGGGCGGCGGCGGATTGGATTACTATGACCCGTCGATGCTCGTTCCGCTGAGCACCGCGTTGCCGCCCCCGCCGCCCGAGAAGTTGGAAAAACTCAAAGCCGAACTGGCCCAAGCGAAGAAGGAGTGGGACGCGATCCGCGGCACGCCGCAAGGACTGGAGAAAGCGGCCGACGGGTTCCCGAAGCAGCGTCCGTTCCGATTGAAGTTCGAGAAACTGCAAGCCGATCTGGCCGCGATGAGCGACCCAGCGGCGCGCGGCCACGCGGTCCACGGCGCGCGCGACGCGAAGACTATTGCGGACACCGAGATTCGCATTCGCGGCGAGGCCGAGAAACTCGGGCCAGTCGTGCCGCGCGGGTTCCTTACCGCTTTTGAAGTGCTAAACGCGGCAAAGTTGAACCCGAACCAGAGCGGGCGGCTCGAGTTGGCTCAATGGCTGACCAGCCCGAAGAGCCCGCTAACGCCGCGAGTAATCGTCAATCGCGTCTGGCAGCATTTGTTTGGGCAGGGCATCGTAACCACCGTCGACAACTTCGGCGTGAAGGGCGATACTCCGTCGCACCCGGAATTGCTCGATCACCTGGCGAACCAGTTCATTCGCGATGGCTGGTCGCTGAAAAAACTGGTGCGCGTGATCGTGTTGACGCGGGCATATCAGCTTAGTTCGGAAGCGCCGGAAGCGCATCGCATCGCGGATCCGGCCAATCGGCTCGTGTGGCGACATAGCCCACGCCGGTTGGACTCGGAAGAGATTCGTGACGCCACGCTCGCCGCCGCCGGCTCACTCGATTTGAAACGCCCCGCGGCTTCACCGGCGAAAGAACTGCGAATGGTCGAAATGCTGGACAACGGCGCCGAAGCCCGCACGGTCAACCAAAAAGCCGATCGCAGCGCGTACCGCAGCGTCTATCTGCCGCTGCTTCGCGGTGTTACCCCGCATGCGCTGGAGGCGTTCGACCCGGTCGAGCAAACGCTCGTCACCGGCAACCGCGACGCGACCACGGTGCCGAGTCAGGCGCTATACCTTTTGAATTCGACCTTCGTGCGGAGGCAGTCGTTAGCATTGGCGGAACGATTGCTGAAGGAGAAGGACGACACGGCCCGAATCCAGCAAGCCTACCGGGTCACGCTCGGCCGCAAGCCGAGCGAAAAGGAAGCCTCGCGGGCGCTAGCGTTCTTGAGCGAGTACGAATCAACTTACGGCGAACGGGTAGTGGTCCAACCAACAAAGCCCAAGACGGACCCGCCTACGAAGCCCAATGCTCCCAAGCCGCCACCGGCCAACCCAGATGAAATTGATCAGACCGGCGAGCCGATTGTCGAGGGTGTGATCCAGCCGAAAGACGCGCACACCGCCGCGTGGATGGCCTTCGTGCAAGCGCTGTTCGGCTCGGCGGAGTTTCGGTATTTGAGATAGCCTGGGTGGCACGCCCTTCGCATCCGTGCTCAGGGCGTGCCACCCAGGTTGTGGCTACTGTGCGAGGAGATGTTCGATGCCCTTGCCGACGATTTCCGCACTCCGAACTCCG
>JBGQCZ010000183.1:0-8505 GCA_041495645.1 Gemmataceae bacterium
CGATTTCGACGGATGGCTGGCCGAGCGTCGCTCCGCTTGCTTCACCGCCAGGCCGAAGTCGATCAACTTCACGTCCCAGCGCGGTTTGCCGCCGGTGTCCTTGAGCCGTTTGACCAGCAGATTAGCGGGCTTGATGTCGCGATGGAGAATGTTCTTGGCGTGGGCGGCCTGCAGACCCGCGACAACCGGCTCGGTAAGGGCCAGGAATTCTTCGGTGCTGAGCGGGCCTTTCAACTTGACATACTCGGCTAGCGTAGCGCCGTCGAAATGATCCATGACCAGGAATGGCCGCTGTTTCTTGGTTGAATCGACGTAGCCGCAGTCCTGCACTTTGATGATGGCCGGGTGATTGATCGCCGCCAGCGCTTGCGCTTCAAGGAACACGTCGTCCACGTCGCGCTCGAGATGATCGGTGGCCAGCGATTTCACCACCACGTTGGCGTTCAAATACTTGTGCTTGCAAAGAAAGGCGACGCCGAACCCGCCGGAACCGATCACGCGGATGGGCACGAACTTGCCGACGGGAAAGGTAGCGAAGCGCTTCCCGTCAGTCTTGACGGCTTCGAGGAATTCCTTCAGCGCGGTCACATAGTCGGGCTGCTCAAGGGCAGTGCGAAAGGCGTTTGTATGCGCTTCGCCCCTGGCCGCGGGGTCCGCCACGGCCTGTGCGACGGCCTGAAAATCCTGAATCGCGGCGGGAAACTCACCCGCCGCAACTTCGAGTTGACCCACCGCGTTGAGCAGCGCCGGCATCTGATGTCGCTGCTCGGCGGGCAATTCCCGGAATGGAGCGATGGTGCGGCGCACTAACTGCCGCTCTTGCTCGCTCCGAGCCGATCCGGCATCGCCGGAACGAACCCGAGCATGAACGAGGTCGAGCCGGCGGTGCAAATCACCAATGCTTCGATACAGTTCCGCGTGCGTATTGGCAAAGTTCGCCTGCTCGGCGCGCAGATCGAGTGCGGCAATCCGCACTTCGGGTGCGGCGACCGAGATGTTGCCCAGTAACTCCTCCAACCGCCGGACATGCGAGTTCAAGGCGTTGTGCAGGCCGGTAAAACCTTGGGCCGCATCGGCCGCCAGCGGCTCGTGATCGGCGAATGCCAAGGCTTGAGCAAGCGAAGTATTATCCTTGATGGCGCGTTCGAGGAAATACCGGCTGGCTCCCACCAGGAGCGCGTCGCCCTCGTCGGGCAAGATCACGGCGGCCAGGTTCTCCATGCCGCTCTTTTTCAATTCATCGGCCATCTGGACGACGGCCGACCGATCGGCTTTGTGCATGATGGCGGGGTCGGAGAACTTTGCGTACAGGGCCGACATTCGGCCGAGCCCTTCAGCCGGCGCCGGGCCGAGATTGAGCAGCCCTTTCTTGCGAGCGTCCCTGAGTTCGGTGACAGCGAGGCGGCGAATCGTCTCGTGTTTCGCGGTCGCGGACTCGGTGTACTTGAGGAACGGCTTGAGTTGTTCGGCGAGCGGGCGATCCTCCGGCGAGGTCATGCCGCGCCACCATGCCGCCCCATTGAGCGCGATTTCGAGGGCCTTCCAACTTCGATCGATGGAAGTTTTCACTGCCGCAACCAGGGCTTCTTGATGCTCGCTGAAGCGCTGAACCAATAAGTCGGCAACCGGTACAATCGCCGCGTCGCCCGCCGCCACCCCCGCTTCCTTGCATGCCCCCTGAGCCATTGGCTTCAGCGCCAAAATCGCCAACCGAGCCGCGACACTCATGACCAAATCTCCCCAGGCGACTCAAATGAGAGGTAGTTTGCAGAGATGATTATGATCGACTGAAGAGTGTCTGACAAGCGCCGGATGTAACGACGCAGCCGCTTGAATCACAGATATTCGACATGATTTCGCATCGCGGCACGGTCGAGCACGCCATGCACCAAGAGCAAAGCTTGAATCAACTGGCCAATCGAGTATTTCGTTGCTGGACACCAGCAGATGCCCGCATGAGTGACTCCGCTGGCGTCCAATGTCAAAAAATCGCTGTCGAATGAAGCGAGCACTCGGTCCTGCGCCATGGCGAAGGCGAGTTGATCCGGATCCGGGAGTCCGCAACGCCCCGCGCCCTGGGCAGTAAGCACATTGACTCCACGGAGGCGCAGTCCGACGGCAACTGCCCCGGGAATGTGTTGGTCAAAATAGAATTGAATTGGCTCAGCCACCTAGCTTTGCCTGGACTTTGGATGGATGACGGTTCAGCAGTTCTCGGCCGGCATCTTCGTCGGCTCGAAATTCGTCCGTGATCTCATCACGGTGGCCATCGTAGTAAGCCATTGCTGCATGCACGTCTGCGAGTATGAGGCCGGGAAATTGCTCGATGATCTCTTCCGGCGACAGTCCGCGCTTCTCGCTCCAGACGACGATATCCATGACGCGCACTCGGTGCCCGACAATACACGCCCGCCCACCGCAGATGCCGGGTGTCTTCTCGATGCGCTGCGATTTCACGTCCGCCATTTCTTGACTCCGCGTCCCACTCTCCAGTCGTCATTCTCTCACACTGGTCGAGCCGTGCCAAGTCGAGTTGAAACGATCCTAGAACACGATGTAAAACTTCCCATCCGCGCCGACGAACGCGGTTTGCTTCAATTTGTTTGGCAGCTGGCCCGCGGTTCCGCTCTTCCCCGTGGCCGTGCCGTCAGAATTGTAAGTCGCCCACAGCACGCGGTCGCCTTCCTTCCAGGTGAACAGCACTTCGCCCTTGGCGTTCGCCACCGCCAGCGGAAATTCCTGCGGCCGCTTCGATGATTGGGGCGTGGCCACTTTCGACCGGAAGTTCTTCGTGCCTTCGTCCGAAATCGACCAATAGGCCTTGAAGTCGCTCATCCAACCGGCCAGCACCCGGCCCTTCTCGTCCGCCCGAAATGGGATGCCCATCATCGGGCAGCCGAAATCCCAGTTGTCTTCGCTAATGCGCACGCAGTGAAAGTCGTTTTTGTCTTTCGGTCCAACCAGCAGATATGGATCGCGGATGTTCTTCCACCCGCCGCGCAGGGCGATGTAGAGCTTTCCGTCCGCTCCGAACGACGCCGACAGCCTGCAACAACCGCACGCGTGGCTGCTCACCGGATGGTCGCTCTTCAAATAATCGTTCTTGCTGAAGGTCTTACCATTGTCCGACGAACGTACGAATACGATGGGAGCGCTGATCGGGTTTTCCTCGTCCTTGGCGTTGCCGCCGGGATGCCCGGTCCAGGCGACGAAGACGTTGCCGTCCGCATCGGCGGCGAGCGTCGCGTTGTCCAAACCGTATTGAGGTGATTCAAGGCGCCGCTCCGGCTCAAAGGTCTTGCCGCCGTCCGTGCTGCGCGTGTACATGGCCCCGCCCCCCTTCTTGTAAAAACGCAGCCATGTCACGTGAACGACGCCGTCCTTGCCGAGCGCGAATTTCGGACCGCGCTCCATCCCGCACGTGACGGTGTCGTCCTCGCGATTCAGGCGTGCGGGCTCGTTAAAGGTCTTACCGCCGTCTTTGGATTGCACATAAAAGCCGTTGCCGGGCTGGCCCTTGCCATAGGTCATGTGCACGGTTCCGGCGGCATCGACGACCACCTCCGGCACCTGGCCGTCGTTCGGCGCGCGAATAACCTTCACGTCGGCGAAGGCCGGCACGGTAAAAACAAGAATTGCTAACAGCGTAAGTCGAAGCATGTCAATTGACTCCAATGAAGTTTCGAGATTAAGCCCGCACCCCGGCCCAGCTGGGTTCGCCCGCGGGCCAGAGTGGGCCGAGGGGGCCTGAATCGGACGGGTCGCACGCTTCAAGAGTACCAGGCAATTCGCGCAGGTGCACGAAATCGAGTGCCACGGCGGAGCGCGTTTTGGCGACAACATGCGTGGCGGCAACGTGGGTGGCGGTGCGTGCGATTTGCGCGGCGACCGCGGCAACATCAGCGCTGGCGTCGTCGGCGACAGGTTTGACAGCCTCACGGGCCTCATCGCAAGCGCGCTGCCGATAGCCCTTCGCTTCCTCCTCGGCATAAGAAGCGGCGGCGTTGGCGGCGGGGTCATCGCGCTGCCGATGTTCCCAGGGCTCGACGCACGACCAGGCATGCGCCGCGTAGTGGGCCGCATTGGCCGCATGTTGCAGCGCGGCGGCCAGTCGAGCAGCTGCGTCTGCGGTCACCGGTCCGCTCATTTTGGCGAACGCCTCGGCCGCGCGCAACGGCTCTTCAAGTGAGGTTGGGTGCGGCTGGCCGTGCGGCAGCTCATAGAGCGGCTGAATCCGCCGACAGCAGCGAGCCGCAAACGCCATCAAGGCCCGCGGCGGCAGTTTTCGCAGGTCGTCCGGGCTCGGCAATAACTTCGACATGTTGTCCCTCCTGGAGAGATGTGAAGGACTTTGCGCACCATGCTACGCGTTGCACGGCCGCAACGCAAGAAAGTATTCGATTCTCTGGATTTCCGACGCGTTCGCTGCCAGAATTGAAGTAGCAGCGAATTCACCCGTGTTTTGGCGGTGCTGCATGGACTATGCGTTGTTTTGTGCGCGGTGCGCGGTCGAACTCACTGCCGGCGAGGGATCGTTCTACGTGGTCCGCATCGACGCGGTTGCCGATCCCACGGGACCGGTCGTTGAAGAAGTGCCGTCGTCGAAGGAACTTCGCCGCGAGATTCGCAAAGTCATCAAACAATTGAACGACGTGTCGGCGCAGGAAGGGATGAACCAGGTCCATCGCCGTCTTATGCTGCACTTGTGTGGCAAGTGCTATCCCGAGTGGATCGAGAACCCGGCGGGGGGGTAAGCCTGTAGGGTGGGTCGAGACCGGGCTCTCAGGCCCGGTCGAGGCCCACCATTCGCGCGCCAATGGTGGGCCTCGCCCTCGCTTTCAGCTCGGGACTCGACCCTACAAGAACTGAATGAACTTTATCCGCAGATTGCGCAGATGCGTTTCATGGGACGGCCAAATCACCCAACTTTCGAATGCCGGGTATCTCGCCGCTGGTCAGGTCTTCGCGGAGATCCTTGAGATGGTCTCGTAAGTCTTCGAGAGTTTCTCCTTGAGTCCAGTAATCCGGATATTCTTCCAGGAAACCAAGCCAAGCGTTTTCTTCCTGCCAGTAAACGATCTTCACTGTCTGCATGAAAGTGCCCTCCATTCGCCAACTTGGATGTGATTATATCACGAGCGTGCGCGAAACGTAACCGGGTTTACCCCTGCTCTCGCACGTTGAATTCCAATTTCCACTTGTGTTTGCCGTCGCGGCTGATGCACGACAATTCCAATTGGCCGACTTCCGTCACCCGCGCGTGCAAGTGCACGGGCACGGTGCGGCCCTGGCCGGCTTTTTCGGGGAGGGTCACGGCGATTGGCTGCAACTCTTCGGCTTGCCCTTCCCACTCTTCGACCAGCGTTCCGGCCGCATCCTGACGGCGAACCGTCGAACCGAGGAAGCGGAATTGCACCGGCTCGCCGACGACGAGGCCAAACTCGTGGCCGGGAATATCGGTCTCGGTGCCTTCCTCCATGCCAAACGGGGCCACGCAAAGTGCCTTGATGGGCGCCGACGCGCCGGGGATAGCCGGCAGCGAAGTCTCGATGCCGATGTAGTAGGAGCGGGCCGTGCCGCCGCGGATGCGTACGCCAGTGCCTCGGCGAACGAGTCCGTAGTACGCCGCCCCGCGCGCGACCGCCAAATCAAGGTCATTGCCCGCCAGAGCGCGTACCTGCGATTTCTTGCCCTTCTTGGCATGTTCCGCTTCCTTCAGCCATCCGGTCATCGTTTCCAGCAATCGTTTTTTCAATGGCTCGGCTTTGAACACGCCGCCGTTGAACAGCACGCAGTTGGGCAACGTACGCCCGCTTGCGGTTTCGCGCTCGGCCAACGCCTCGGATTGCCGTTTGACGAAATGCGCCAAATGCCGCGTCACGGCCGGATCGCTGACGTACGGTAAACCCATCTCCTGCAAGCCCGCGGCCCGCGTCGATTGCGGCTTCGCGTCCAGCGCTTCCGTCGGGAAGAAACCGTCCACCATCAGTTTCTCGACATCCTCGCGCTTCAACTCGGTCTTAAGCGATCCGCCGATGACGCTGCGGCCGCGACCCAACACGGTCACGGTGGCGGTGGTTTGCTTCGGGTCGGCAAACAGTTGCTCCTTCGCCGCCCGGCACGAATGGCCCAGCAGCAGCATCTGGCCGAGATCGAGCTTACCGTCAGGCTTGATCTGCTTGGCGGCGGTATGGGCCAGGGCCAAATCCATGTTGTCGCCGCCCAACAATAGATGATCCCCGACGGCCACGCGGGTCAACACCAGGTTGCCGCCTTCCTGCCCCACTTCGATTAGCGTCAAGTCGGTGGTTCCACCGCCGACATCGACTACCAGAATCAGATCGCCGACTTGCACGAGGTTGCGCCAGTCGTCGCGATGGGCATCGAGCCACGCGTAAAACGCAGCCTGCGGCTCTTCGAGGAGCGTTAGTTGTTCCAGTCCGGCGGCGCGAGCGGCCTCGACGGTCATTTCGCGCGCTGCCGCGTCGAACGACGCCGGCACCGTGAGCACAATCTCTTGCGACTCGATGCGATTCCCGGGAACGTCTTTGGCAATGACGTGGTTCCATGCGTCCGCGAGATGGCGCAAATAACGCGTGGCTGCTTCCAATGGAGAGATCTTTCGAGCGTCGTCCGTGGCCTTCCATGGCAGCACCGCCGAACGGCGATCGATCCCCGGATGACACAACCAAGACTTCGCGGACGAAACCAGGCGCGTCGGCACTTGCGAGCCGAAGTTGCGGGCAAACTCGCCGACCGCGAAATCGGCTTTGTCGTTCCAGGGAAGTTTCAGGCTTCCGGCCGGGATTTCGTTCGGTCCGGGCAGATAGAGAAACGACGGCAATAGTGCCCGGTTCGCGACTTCGCCGAGGTTCACCACTTGCGGAATGTTCAGACCCTGCGGCCGGGCATTTTCGGCTCCGCCGATGGTATCGACATAGGCGAGCGCTGTGTTCGTGGTTCCGAGATCAATGCCGACGATGTAGCGCGAATGAGACATAGATCACCAGGAGAAAGTCCGAAATAGAACGCGGATGACGGCACACGAGCCTGAAGCGCAAGCGAAGGAGGACCGCCCTCCTTCGCTTGCGCTTCAGGCTCGTGTGCCGATCACGGCATTTCCACTTCCGCCGGCGCGAGAACGAACTCGTCGGCGCCTTCGGGCGGAGCGGCGACGCGCATGGTCTTGACGCGCCAGCCGGGATGAATGAGCCGTCCTTTGAATGGCGGCGAGCCGGCGACATTGCCAGTCAGGCGAATCGCCGATGGATCGAATCCAGCGGCGATCTCGACGGTTTCGTCTTCATTATTCGGCAGCACTGTCTCCAGGTCGAGGGCCTTCTTGATTCCCTCCTGGCATTTGCGGTGCATCTCACGCACTCCGTATCCCACTTGGGCATCGGGTGCGCCGCTAATGTCCTCCATCAAGAAATCGAGCAGCCGGCCTTCGCGCTGGAGCAGCGCGAGCATCCGCAACGGCGCCCCGGACGGTTTCACCGGCTTGGGCGGCTCCGGCATCTTGGCCTTGCCCACGACGAGGTAAACGGCGACCGCCGCGATCACTGCCCCGACTGCCGCCCCCGCCGCCAGCCCGATCCAGAATTCCTCGCCCATGAACATCTCCTGTTGTTGTCTCCGGTTCAATCTATCGCCCCGCCATAGTGATGGCCGGTCCGCGGTGTTGACGCGTATCGCCCAGGCGACTTACAATTACGGTCAGCTTCCACTCTCGCATGAGCACGCCCATGACGATGCGAGTGCCGATTGCCTTGATTCTGATGGTCATCTTTTCGTCCACGTCAGGCGCGGAGGACGATCCGCGCCGATCTCTTCTCGAGCCCTCGAAAGCAATTGCCGGGCACTGGGTTTCCGAAAGCGGCCGCACGCATTACTATTTCGCTGACGGCAAATTGATCATGGTGGACGACGGCACGCCCGCCAAAATGACTTTCAAAATCCTAAAAGAAGACAAGGACGAGCTACTCCTGCGGCTCAAGATCACCACCGAGTTGGGCGGCAGCCACGAAAAAACGCTGCGCTTCAGTTCGACTCGCAAAGGCCTGTTAGAAACGGTTGCCGTTGACGTGAAGGACAAGAAGGTTCACGTCAGCACGATTTGGAAGTACGTCGATGACAAGACCGAGCCAAAGGAGTGAAACGAATCCGGTGCACGACTATGGGCGATCCGACGCATGAGGCGGCCATTGCATGACGTATTGAACTGGGGGTATACTATATGTAGTTGGGGTCATTTCCGCGGTATTGAACTGGGGTATACTCCTAGCTCCTAGGCATCATCAGTTCCGACCCCATCACAACTAACAATTCCAAGATTTATTTTTACAGCGAAACGCCTATATTTGTAGCCTTTTTGTTAGTGTACAGGTGAATAGATATTGTTTCCTCTGCGTGCCCGGGTTCGTGGGCAACAACGGCATGTTGCGCGAGGCAAAATCACTCGACGCCGAGAATTTCTGAGTTTGTGTACAAATGGTCACGTGACTA
>JBGQCZ010000184.1:0-8473 GCA_041495645.1 Gemmataceae bacterium
CGAATGCACAGGACATTGGACGCGCCCCAGAATTTGGCCTCGCGCCAGCACAGATTGATCGCCTTCAGCTGACAAAGCAAAGCTTGGATGCCGCAGCCGATGGTCTCCGGCAAGTTGCCATCCTGGCCGATCCGGTTGGCCGCGTCATCGAAGCCCGCACTCGGCCGAATGGACTTGAAATCCGAAAAATCGGCGTGCCGCTGGGCGTGTTGTTGTTTCTGTACGAATCGCGTCCGAATGTCACCGTCGATGCGGCGGGGTTGGCGGTGAAGAGCGGGAATGCGATCATTCTTCGCGGCGGAAAGGAAGCGCTGCAATCGAACATGGCGCTTCATCGCGTTTTGCAGACGACTCTGGCCGAAGTTGGTTTGCCCACGGATGCCGTGCAATTGGTGACGTCCACAGATCGGGCGATTGTGGGCGAATTGCTCAAACTGGATGAGTACATCGACCTGGTAATTCCGCGAGGCGGGGAAAGTTTGATCCAGCGCGTGGCCGAAGAGGCGACGATGCCGGTACTGAAGCACTTTCGCGGCAACTGCCACGTCTACGTGGATCGTGCGGCCGATCTGGCGATGGCGGAGCGCATCGTCGTGAACGCCAAGTGTCAGCGGCCGGGCGTGTGCAATGCCATGGAAAGCCTGCTGGTTCACCGCGACATAGCGGCGACGTTTCTGCCGAGCGTGGGCAAAGCGCTCCAGGAGCGCGGCGTGGAAGTCCGCGGCTGCGAGGAAACCCGCCGCTGCTTGCCGTGGGCCAAGCCGGCAACGGAGGCAGACTGGGACGCGGAATACTTGGAGTTGATTCTTTCGGCCAAAGTGGTAAATGGCCTCGACGAAGCGCTCGCCCATATCGACCAGCACGGCTCGCACCATACCGACGCCATTGTCACCGAGGACGCGGACGCGGCCCGGCGGTTTGTCGCCGGCGTGGACTCGGCCGCCGTGATGGTCAATGCCAGCACGCGCTTCAACGACGGGTTCGAGCTCGGCTTGGGGGCCGAGATCGGCATCAGCACCGACAAGTTTCACGCGCGCGGGCCCTGCGGGCTCAATGAATTGACCACGTACAAATATGTGGTCTCCGGCACCGGACAGGTGCGGGAATGAGAGAACGGGCGAAGATGCCCGGCGGCACATGGACGTGTTCGCTCCGATCCTGGCAATCGCAATCCTCACGGCAACTGCACTGCTCCTGTTCATGAAGCGGGGGAAGCGCCGGGCCGACCGTTCCGCCGTTGTCTCGGCAGTCCACAAACAACACATCTATCTGTTCCAGGGCGGACACTTGTGCGAATCGGTGGTGGAGTCCGCCCGCCATACCTTTGTTTGCTCCCTCGACAGCGGTGATTTCGCGCGCGTCGATTCGTCGTTCGAACCGGGAACGAAGTTTGCCGCCCAGGTCCGGGCACTCACGGAAATCGGTTCGGAAGCGGCCGGCGTCGTTTTGGAGCGGCAATTGCGCCGCCGATTTTCAGCCGACCCGCTGGAACAATCGTGGTATTGGCTCGACGTTGCTTGCGGACTACGAAGCATGGCGCGGGCGGAAAGTTTGCCGGCGCTCATGCATTGCGTCCTGGAGCGGGAATTGCCGCTCAGCCATTTCCTCGCGGCCGAAGCAACGTGCTTCCCCGGGTTCCTGCGCTTGCTGGAAGACCCGCACATGCCGCTGGGCGCTGCGGCGGTTCGCGTCCTAGCAAAGGCTCTCGCGGGCCTTCGCGCGGGAGTGCAACCGCATTTCGTGGCGGCGGCCCGGCTGGGCGAAGCGGTTGAAGTTGTGTGGGACCACCGGCTGGAACCGATCGATCCGGCGGCGGTTTGCGTTTTCGTGGAAGCACTCAAGTTAATGCGCCGCGCCGATCACGCGGAGCGGTTGTTCGGCGAGCGTAACGAGGAGCGGGAAGCATTTCGCCAGCAAATTGCCCGCCTTGAGGAACTCGGCGATGTACTGAGCGACTATCTGGAAGAGGCCACGCCCGCATTGCTTGACGGGATGTTCACCGCTTCCGACGACGAACAAACCCACATCATCCAGGCATTGGTCGACCTGAAAGCCGACACGGCATCGGTTGCGATTCCGCTCTGGGATTCCGGACAGCCCGCGCTCAAGGAATTGATTGTCGCATCCTTGGCGCATTCGAACAAAGCGCGAATCGGGCCGTTCCTATGCCGGGAAATCAACCGGCACATGGCGAAAGGCCGCCGGAGTGATTTTCCGATTCATGTTGCCCTGCGAACTTTGCGCCGACATCCGTCTCACGTAGCGGAGGCAACTCTCCTGCGCGCTTGTGCCGCGAAAACGACCGCTATCCGAGCGGCCGCACTCGGGAGCCTGGGCTGGTGGGACCCGCTGAATCGGGACCAGGTGTTGGCATGCTTGAAGCAAGCCCGCTATCACGGCCACCCGACGATTCTCAACGCGGCACAAGCCGCGTTGGCTCGCCTCGGCGAACGGCACGCGCTGCGCTGGTTCCGCCATCAACTCGCCGGCGAATGCCCCGAACCGGTGCACGAGACCATTCAACGCGTCGCCGATGAGGGCCTTCTCCTGCTTTGGCCCGACCTGGACGCGCTCGCCGATGCCGAGGATCGCGATATCGCTTTTCACGCCTGCGAAGCGCTGGAACAGCTTCGCGAGGACTTGCCCAATTCCGCCCGAGCCGCGTGATTTCCCCATCTTCGCGCCCGCGAATTCCGCGAAAACGATTTAACTCCGACTTGTCCGCCGGTCGATGAATGGATTGGCCCATTCTCATTTGGGGAACCGGCATGCGCTCGCTGTTTGCTTCTCTCTGCGTCGTCAGCGTTGGTCTGTTGGCCGGATGCTCTTCCGGGCGCAAAGCGCCCTACGCGAGTGATCCGGTCCTATTGCACTACAAACCGACGCTGAACGACTCGGCCACGATCATGGCCGAGAAACAAGCCCATCGCGGCCCGACCAAACCGCCGATGCCGCCCGGTTCGCGCGAACCCGCCGACGATCCGACACTCGCGAAGAATGCGTCCGCGGACAAGAACACTCAGTCAGCCAAAGTTGCGACGCCCCCGGGCCAACTGTTAGCGCCCCCGCCCGGAACCGGAATCGAACTCGCGAAGAACTCGGAACCGGCCGCCACGCCAGAAGCCTCATCGATGCCGGTTCGGCCGCCGGAACCGGGCGCATTGCCGGTGCCCGCCGTTCAAACTCGACCCGAGCCAATTCCCGTGAGCATTCCCGACGCGGTGCCGGTCAGCGTCCCGCAACCCGTGGTTGACGCCAGGTCAACGACTGTCGACCGGCGATCGGTCGACGGCACGTACGCCAACGACAAAGACTATCGCCGCGTGCAAGGCGTGCTCGAACGCCATTATCGCGGCTGGTACAGCGTCCGCTATTGCGATCCATCGGAAGAGGACCGGTACGGCGGTAAGTTCCGATTGGTGGACGATCAGCGCATTAACCAGTTCAAAGAGGGCGACGTGATCGCGGTCGAGGGCGAAATGATCCCAAATGGCCCGGAGTCATACAACATGAATCCGCGTTTCAGGATTCACGACATTCGCATGGTGCGGCAGAAGTAATCACTAGCGGACAAGAGTGTCCGCGTTACGTAATGACAAGTGTCCGCGTTATGTAACGGGGACACTCTTGTCCCCGAAATCACTTCTTGATTGTCGTCGCGATGGCCAAGTTATTGGCGTGGCCGGTGATTACAGCCTTCCCGTCGGCGGTGAATGTCAGGCAATAAGCCGGCGACATGATGCGATGTTGAAAGATCGGCTTGTCCATCTTCTCATCCCAAACGCGGATCACACCGGAATAGCCGATCGTGGCCAGGTTCTTGCCGTCGCGAGACCAGACAACGCCAAAAGGATCATCGTCGAGCGGTCCGACTTTTTTGGTTTCTTTTCCGGCGGCAACATCCAGCACCTTGATGAGGCGATCCAAGCCCACAACAATCACGTTCTTGCTGTCGAGTGAAAACGCCAGCCCCGTCACCGCCATCTCCGGCGGTTTCACTTCGGGTGGCTTGACCTCCGGCGCCTTGATCGTCTTGAGTTCCTTTTGACCGGCGACATCCCAAATCTTGACGACGCTATCCTGGCCGGCGGAAGCCAGATACTTGCTATCGGGGCTGAAAGCAATCGCGTAGACAGAGCCGCCATGAGCGCCGAGGTTCTTCACTTCCTTGCCGTCCGCGGCGTTCCACAAACGCACGGATTTGTCGGCGCTGCCCGACGCGAGATACTTCCCGTCCGGGCTGAACGCAACGCAATCAACGATATCCGTATGGTTCTTGATTTCGGCGAGGGTCTTGCCGTCGGCGAGGTTCCACAAGCGAATCGTTTTGTCCAAGCTTGAAGTTGCGAGCGCCTTGCCGTCGGGCCGATAGGCGACGCAATAGACCGGACCGGTATGCCCGGCGAGGGTCTGAGTGTTCTTTCCCGACGCGATTTCCCAGAGCTTCACGGCATTATCGAACCCCGCCGTGGCCAACTGTTTGCCGTCCGGGCTCACCGCCAGACTGTGAACGAGATCGGCGTGACCTTTGAATTCGGTGGCAGTTTGGGCCGAGGCAGCGGCTACGACCACAAGAGCGATCGCGGCTGCAACATATGTTCGAATCATGGAAGACTCCTTTTCTATCCACTCACCGGCACGAAGCCGTGACGCATCGTATTCTCTGTGATGGCGCGCGGCAACAAAAATTGCAGCAGATAATCCGGTCCGCCCGCCTTTGAGCCGATGCCCGAGAGCTTGAAGCCTCCGAACGGCTGGCGATCCACGAGCGCGCCGGTGATCTTGCGGTTCACGTAGAGATTGCCAACGCGGAATCGATGCTTCACGGCGGCGATGTTCGCGGGACTGCGCGAAAACAACCCGCCCGTGAGCGCGTACTGCGTGCCGTTGGCGATTTCCAGGGCATGGTCGAGATCGCGGGCCATGATGACTGCCAACACTGGGCCAAATATCTCTTCTTGAGCCAACGACGCGCTCGGCGAAACATCCGCGAAGATGTGCGAAGGAACAAAACTACCCTGCTCCGCCAATCTGCCAATGTCGGCCGCATAGACTAGCGTCGATTCGGATTTGCCCTTCGCGATCATGCCGAGAATTCGATCGCGGGCCTCGCCATCGATTACCGGGCCGATGGCGCAACCCGGATCATCCGCGGCCGAAATTGTCATACTTCGCGTCGCTTCAATCAGTCGGGCCAGAAATTGATCGTAGATCGGTTCCAACACAATCGCGCGCGAACAGGCCGAGCATTTCTGCCCCGCGTAAACGAATGCGCTCTCCGCCACTCCCATGACCGATTCATCCAGATCCGCGTCGGCATCGACGATAATCGCGTTCTTTCCGCCCATCTCGGCGATCACGCGCTTAACGTGGTCCTGCCCCGGCGGGGTAATCGCGGCCTGGTGGTTGATGAGTAGTCCGACGTTGCGAGATCCGGTAAAAGTAATCACGGCCACATCTTTGTGATCGATAAGCGTCGGTCCGATTTCCTCACCAATGCCGGGAAGAAACTGCACGGCGCCGGTGGGCACTTCGACCTCGCGGAAGATCTCCATGAGCTTCGCGGCCATCACGGATGATTGTTCGGCCGGCTTCATGATGACGGTATTTCCCGCGACCAGCGCCGCGGTGGTCATACCAGTCAAGATCGCCAACGGGAAATTCCACGGCGCGATGACGACGGCCACGCCGCGCGGCTCGTAGATGTACGAGTTCTCCTCACCGGGCAGATTGTTGTGCCGCGGTTCGCCGAGCCGAATCATTTCGCGGGCATAGTATTCACAAAAGTCGATGGCTTCGGCCACGTCGGCATCGGCTTCGCGCCACGGTTTGCCGCACTCGTAAACCTGCCACGCCGATAGTTCAAAGCGTCGCCGCCGCATCACGGCGGCAGCGCGGAAAAGATAACCGGCACGATCGGCGACTGGCGTGTCGCGCCAAGCGGGAAACGCCTTGGCCGCCGTCGCAATCGCGGCCCCCGCGTCGCTCTTGCGCGCGAGCGCGAATTTGCCCACCGATTGCTTGAGATTCGACGGGTTGTGCGATTCCAGCCAATTGCCGGTTGTCACGTCCTTGCCGTCGATCACGAGCGGATATTCGCGGTTGAATTGCATCGCGACTTCCGTCAGCGCTCGTTTCATCGCGTCGCGATTCTCTTCGCGGCTGAAATCGGCGAGCGGTTCGTTGCGGAAGCGGCTCGGGCCGTCAACGGGATGCGCGTGCGACGCCAGCCGCCCGTTGGTTCCCGAACCGTGCAGGATCGGATTCATGAGGAGATCGTCCTCCGATTTGCGTTCCTTGAAGCTCGCGCGCAGGAACGATTCGTTCGAGGTGTTTTCGAGCAACCGCCGGACCAGATAAGCCATTCCGGGCAATAACTGGCCATACGGCGTGTAAATGCGCACCCGTTGGCCCATCTTCACCAACACGTCCTTAATCGGGTCCGCCATGCCGAAGAGCATTTGGAACTCGTAGCTGCCGGGCGGCAGTCCGAGATGATCGGCACAAGCCAAGGCGAAGGCGATGCTGCGCACGTTGTGGCTGCCGAAGGCCGGGCGCAGTTCGCGACAATGCTCCATCAGGAATCGCGTCATGCGCTCGTAGTTGGCGTCCGACTCCCACTTGCGCGTAAAAACCGGCACGGGCCAGTCATTTTGGGCCGAGATCACGGTTTCGTAATCCCAATAGGCCCCCTTCACGAGCCGAATCCACACCGGCGTTCCGCGCCCACGTACGAATTCGAGCAAGCCCTGGAGATCCTTCTCGCAGTCGCGCAGATAGGCCTGAATGGCGATGCCGACGTCGGGCCAGTCGCGGAAATCGGGCTCCGAAAGCACTTCGCGGAAGATGCGCAGCGTCGCGTCCTTGAACGAATACTGCTCCATGTCGAAATTCACGAACGCGCCGTAGCGCCGGGCCATCAACAGGATCGGCCGCAACCGCGCGCGCACCGCCCGGCTGGTCCCCTCCGGGTCGATCGGATCGAATTGGCTGAAAAGCGATGAGAGCTTGACCGACACGTTGACGCGCGGAATCGGCCCGCGATCGTCGCGATCGACGGCGGCGACTTCGGGCCAACGGCGCACCTCGCGGCCAAGGCCGTCGATCAGTTCGAGGTATTGTGCCTGGTAGTGATCGGCTTCGGATTCGGTAATCGTCGCTTCGCCCAACAAGTCGATCGTGAAGCCGAATTGCCGTCGTCGTAAACGTGCGACCGCTTGAAGCGATTCACCGACACTTGAGCCCGCGATGAACTTTCGGGCCAGCCGCGTGGCGTTGAATTTAGCCGACCAGGCTAAGGTCCGACCGGCAACGCCGTTTTCCGGAAGATGCCGGAGCCCCCAGCGCATCCACGCGGGCAGACGCGAACCGATCTCCGCGAAATACTCGCGCAAATGGCGAGCGATGGACTCGGGCGTCTTGAGCAAGGGCAAGGCATCGACGAAGCGAAAAAGTTGGACCTTCACGGCCTCGTCGGCCATGGTCCAACCCATCATGATGTCGTCGAACCAGGCCGGACTGAACGCCGGCGGGCCGCCGCGATCGAGACGCGCGAACATGTCCCGGCCGTAGGCCCGGGCCAAGTCCTCGAGCGCCTCGGCCTTGTCGTCCCGCATCGGCGAATTCCCCCTGCACTTCCCCGCGCGTTTCCGATATGATTCGACGGTTGACCCGCTCGCGATCGAGGCCGGCCATGACGTTCAAGCGAATCGGCAAATACTCGATCCTGAGCCAGCTCGGCGCCGGCGCTCACAGCACCATCTTACATATCACGCGCCAGGAAGACGGTCGCCAGTATGCGCTCAAGGTCGTGCCGATCAACTCGCCCGACGACCGCAAATACCTCGATCAGGCGGAGCACGAGTTCCGCGTCGCCCAGATGCTCGACCATGCCCATCTCGTCAAGATCTTCGCCATCGAGAACCAAAACGATTGGCTGTTTCGCGTCAAGAAGGTGCTGCTGCTCATCGAGTTCGTGAACAACGGCCAGACGTTAGATCTTATCAAATCGGCTTCGCTCGAAAAGCTGGTGCACGTGCTGGTACAGGTGGCGTCCGGGCTCGTCCACATGCACCGCCGCGGCGTGTTGCATACCGACATGAAGCCGAATAATATCGTGCTCAATACCGGCACCAATCAGGCCAAGATGATCGACTACGGGCTGGCCACGATCAAGGGTGAAAGCAAAGGACGCGTGCAAGGAACCCCGGAATACATGGCCCCGGAAACCGTGACCGGCAGCATCGTCAGCGAGCGGACGGACATTTTCAATTTCGGGGCCACGATGTACCGGCTGGTGACGTGGCAGTTCCCGCCGTCGCTCGTGCCCGCGCCGGGCACCGTGCGCTTGAACGCCAAGGTTTACGCGCAAATGCTGAAGCCGGTGTCCAAATGCAATCCGAAAGCGCCCAAGGAACTTTGCGAGTTGATCCATCAATGCCTCGAATACAACGCCGACCAGCGACCCGAGCGC
>JBGQCZ010000185.1:0-8449 GCA_041495645.1 Gemmataceae bacterium
GAAGACTCCGCGTCGCGGTTAAACGGACTTCCCACAGTTGCCGCGTTGCATATCGTAGCCGCATCCTCGCGGAGTCTCTCCCATGATGCGCTTGTCCCTCCTCGCCTGCCTTCTCCCGCTCCCCGCCCTGGCCGCCGAGCCGATCTCGATCAAAGTCGAAAAGACGCATGTCGATTTCATGGCCGGTTCCGAACTGGTCGCGCGCTATCACATTGGCGAGAGCGTGGCGAAGCCATACTTTTGGCCGGTGAACGCGCCGGGCAACATTCCGGTCACCCGTTCCTGGCCCATGAAAAAAGGCGATCCCAAGGAAGCCACCGACCACGTCCATCAAAAATCGCTGTGGTTTTGCCACGGCGATGTGATCCCCGAGGGCGTGAAGATCGTTGCGTCGGGCGACAAGAACGTAAAGGGCGTTGATTTCTGGTCCGAGGGAAAGGGTCATGGAGTCATCGCTTGCGTCGCGGTCGGCATTCCGAAAGGCAATTCGATTGCCACCAGCAATGAGTGGCGCGACGCGGCCGGCACGAAGATTCTCGATGAGCGGCGCACCATTTCCTTGCATCGGATCGGCGAGGGTCGCCTGATCGTCCTGGACATCGACCTGCACGCGAGCGTGTGCCCGCTCACCTTCGGCGACACCAAGGAAGGCTCGATGGGCATTCGCGTCAACGATGAAATCAAATTGGCTGCCAAGGGCGAACACAATCAAATGGTAAACGCTAATGGCAAGAGCGGCGAAAAGGACGTGTGGGGCATGCTCTCGGATTGGTGCGACTATTCCGGCGAGATCGGCGGCAAGCTGGCCGGCATCGCCCTCTTCGACGACCCCAAGAATGAACCGCGCGCCGGCTGGCACTCACGCGGCTACGGCCTCATGGCCGCCAACCCCTTCGGCCGCGACCACTCCGGCTTCCCCGCCCGCAAAGGCCAAACCGATTTGAAAAAGCTCGACAAGGGCGATCATTTGAAACTGCGCTACGGCGTTTATCTGCACGCGGGGGATGCCAAGGATGGCAAAGTGGCGGAGGCGTTTGCTCAATTCTCCCAGGGCCGGTGATCTTGCCGCCTAGTTTGAAGCTGTCAGCGAAATGCGATATGATGGCGGCTAGCCACCTGTGGACTATTCATGCCGCGACTGAATCGACCATTGCTCGGCTTGCTGCCCTATTTCTGGGGCTTGGCCCCTCGCGTCGTGGCGATCATCTTCTTCTTCTTGCTGGGTCTCGTAGCACCACCGATGCTATTGGCCGGGCTGGTGGCCGGGTTGTTCATGGTACGATTCGCTTGGCGGCAGCATTACTGGTTACGGAAATTCGGCGGGCGCGTGAGGCATTTTCGAACGGTTTCGAATCATCGAGTCTGGTTGCACTATGAACCCGAACTCGAAGACCGGTGGTTCTTCCCAAGCCTGCTCGAAGATGTCCAAAAAGAACTCGAGAGCTTGGAACAGCAATTCGACAGGCCGCTACGTCGCCGGCTGCATGTCTATTTTTTCGAACATCGGCGCGACTTCGGCGAGATTTTCGGCTGGGAGTATTGGGGCTTTGCGCTTGTAGGCGCCAATGCGATTGTTTTCGCCGATGATAGCCAATTCTTTCAGGAAATTGTGCGCCACGAGCTAACGCACCTTTTCACGCACCGCTGGAGAGCCGGCGCTCAGCCGCTCCTGTCCGAAGGATTGTCGGTACACATGCAGCAGTCGCACTGGGGGCACTCGATCGACACAATGGCGAGTGATTTTCTGAAGAAGGAACCGCTGCCGTTGCTGTCGCTGCGGGATCCCCGCGTATTCTTCTCGAAAGAACACATTGCCGCTTGTTATGCGCTGGCTGGAAGCTTCACGGGGTTCTTGATCCGCCGGCACGGCTGGAAGAACTACCGGCGCTGGTTCCGCTGGTGCGACGGAACGATGTTCTTGTTCAAATTCCACTGGTGTTTCGGCGTTAGCTTCGCGCAAGCCGAATCAGATTGGCGCGCTGAGTTGCTTTCGGCTGATCCATCGCGCCGACGGCTGCGGCGCAAACGAGACAATTAACCACCAACGTCTACGTCTGTTGAACTGGTTACGAGAAGGACCCTCGTGACCAGAAAGTGCGGGGCCAATGGGCAAGCCCTTGGCTCGCTTCGTGCTGCATTGCGTTGGCAATGAAACGGGCGTATACTAATAGAGGCCCTGAAGTCTGCCTTCAGAGTTAATGGCACTTCGCGTCTTCATTTCCTGGCGAGTCCCTTCATGATTACGTCGATTCCGAGTTTGGCCCGCACAGCGCACAACCAAACTGCCAACCCAACGCACAACTCAACTGCCAACCCAACTCACCACCCCACCACTCATCCAACCACTTTCTCCACAAAGTTTTCGAGGGCGCGCCGGGGGACAGTTAAAAGGTTGATTGTCAACGAGATGCGTCCAAGATCGCCAACGGGCGCGCGGAGCGAAAAGTTTGGTTTAGTTTGGTTCCGAGTTTGGTTTTCGGAGGGCGCGGTTCGCGGCCTGGCCCGAGCCGATTGGCTTTTCATCCGCCCGCACATTAGACTGATTTCGGCCCCAGGAAGGTTATCGACCCAACCCGATCGAGTGGCGTCCCGCGGATGGTGGAGCACTCGTCACACTTCGCGGATCATCATGCGCCATAGTCTTATTGCTTTGATCGTTCTGATTGCTGGTTTCGCGGTTCGGGCCGAAGAGCCAAGCGGCGGGCCGGAGCATTTGAAGGGCCTGAAATTCCGCAATATCGGCCCGAACGCCGGCGGGCGCGTCAGCCGCGCGTGCGGCGTGCCGGGCGATCCGTTCACTTATTACGCCGCCACGGCCGCGGGCGGCGTGTGGAAATCCAGCGACGGCGGGTTCACCTGGAAACCGATCTTCGACGAGCAGCCGGTCTCCTCTATCGGATCAATCGCCGTTGCGCCTTCGGATCCGAACGTGATCTACGTTGGCAGCGGCGAGGCCAACATTCGCGGCAACGTCGCGGCCGGCAATGGCGTCTACAAATCCACCGACGCGGGCAAGACCTGGAAGCACGTTTGGAAAAATATTGGACAAATCGGCACGATGGCCGTGCATCCGACCAATCCAGATGTGGCCTACGCGGCTGTGCTGGGCAATCCGTTCGGCCCGAGCGAAAACCGCGGGGGTTATCGCACAACGGATGGCGGAAAGTCTTGGGCCAAGATTCTGTACAAGGACGAGCACACCGGCGCGTCAGACATCAGCATCGATGCGAGCAACCCGCGCATTCTGTACGCCGGCATGTGGCAGACTCGCCGCCGGCCGTGGGAGTTGATCAGCGGCGGGCCTGGCAGCGGTCTGTATGTTTCCCGCGACGGCGGCGACACGTGGAAACAACTGACCGCCAAAGATAAAGACGACAAAGAGACCGGACTTCCCAAAGGCATCTGGGGCAAGGTGTGCGTGGCCGTAGCGCCGTCGAATGGCGAGCGGATTTACGCGATGATCGAAGCGGAAGAGGGCGGTTTGTTTCGCTCCGACAACGGCGGCGAGAAATGGGAACGCGTCAATTCGCAGCGGGCCATTCGCCAGCGGGCCTGGTATTTCAGCATGTTCACGGTCGATCCCACCACCAGCGATGTCGTGTATTTCCCGCAAATTCCGATGCTGAAAAGCAGCGACGGCGGCAAGACGCTGCAGCGCGTGAAGGGCGCGCATCATGGCGACCATCACGACCTTTGGATCGACCCCAAGAACCCCAAGCGGATGATCGACTCGAACGACGGCGGGGTGGACATCTCGGTCAACGGCGGGGAAACCTGGTATGCCCCGCCGCTGCCGATCGCCCAGTTCTATCACATCGCTTGTGACAACCACACGCCGTATCGCGTGGCCGGCAGCATGCAGGACATCGGCACGATGGCCGGGCCGAGCAACAGTCTCACGGCGAACATTCTGATCAGCGATTGGGAGAATGTCGGCGGCGGCGAAGCGGGCCACGTCGCATTCGATGCGACGGACCTCGACATCATCTATGCCGGCGAATACGGCGGGTACATTTCCCGGTTTGATCGCCGCACGCGGCAGGCCCGCAATGTCGGCATCTACCCGTACGATCCGTCGGGCCACGGCGGCGAGGACTTGAAGGTTCGCTTCCAGTGGACGGCCCCGATCATCGTTTCTCCGCACGATTCCAAGACCGTCTACCACGCCGGCAACTTCCTGTTCCGGACCAACAATGGCGGATCAAGTTGGGAGAAGATCAGCCCCGATCTCACGCGGAACGACAAGAGCAAGCAGAAATGGAGCGGCGGGCCAATTACCGGCGACAACACCGGCGTGGAGATTTACTGCACGATCTTCGCCATCGCCGAATCGCCGAAACAGAAGGGCCTGCTTTGGGCCGGCAGCGACGACGGTCTGGTTCACGTTTCACGCGACGACGGCAAGAATTGGTCAAACGTAACGCCGAACGTGCCGGACTTGCCCGATTGGGGCACGGTGCGCTGCATCGAGCCGTCGCCGTTCGACGCGGGCACTGCCTATCTGGTGGTTGAAGCGCACCGCATGGGCGATTTCCGGCCATATCTGTGGAAGACCACCGACTTCGGCAAGAACTGGACGAGCCTGAGCGGCGAGTTGCCTGCGGACGAGCATTTGCACGTTGTGCGCGTGGACCCGAAGAAAAAAGGCACACTCTACGCGGGCAGTGAGCAAGGAGTCTGGTTCAGCGCCAACGACGGTAAATCGTGGCAGCGCTTGAAACTCAATCTTCCGAGCGTCGCCGTTCACGATATCGTGGTCAAGGGCGACGATTTGGTATTGGGCACGATGGGCCGCTCGATCTGGATCTTCGACGATCTGACGCCGGTACGAGAATGGACGCTGGCTTCGGCCAAGAAACCACATCTGTTTTCGCCGGCGCCGGCAACGCGTTGGCGCACCTTTAGCGTGCCGGCCGGCGATTTCAGCCGCGCCGGCGGACAAAACCCGCCGGCCGGGGCCGCGTTCACCTACCATCTGCCGAGCAAGGCCAAAGAAATCACGCTGGAAATCCTCGACAAAAACGGAAAGCTGCAGACAAAGCTCACCAGTAAGAAAGAGAAAAAGCCTGAGTCGGAAGACATTGGCAGCTATAGCGGTCCACCAGAGCCGAAGCGAAAACCGTTGCCCGTTGAGCCCGGCATCCACCGCGCCGTCTGGGACCTCAAGCTCGACGGCGCGAAGAAGATTACCGGTGCGGTGGTGGACGCGGGCGACCCGGAGGAAGGTCCGATCGCCGTGCCGGGTGAATACACGCTAAAACTCATCGTGGACGGCCAAACTTCGACGGCCGTGCAGAATCTTCAACCCGATCCGCGACTAGCTCAAGCGGTCCTTGCGGCGAGCGACCTTCAACTCGACCCGAAGCTGGTGGCCGTTTTGTCGCCGTTCAGCAAGGTCACCCAAGGCGAGGTGACCACGACCTACAAAAAGGTTTTCGACCTGATGGCGGCCCGCGACTCGCGCCTCGCCCAACTGCGCGAGGACGCCGCCGTTCAACACACCTTTACCGTGCAGCTTCGCGACGACATCACCAGTTTGACTCAAACGGTGACGCAGCTGCGCGGAGTGCGAAAGCAACTGAACGAGCGTGTCGAAACGCTCAAGGATGAATCTTCGGCCAAACCGCTCCTGGCGACTGGTAAAAAGCTCGGTGAAAAGCTCGACGCGCTCGAGGCCAAATTTCACAACCCGAAAGCCAAGACGGTCTACGATATTCTCGCGCAGAAGGGCGGGGCCAAGTTGTATTCGCAGTTCACGGCCCTGTACGCCTTCGCCCTCGAAGGCGATGGTCCGCCCACCCAGGGCATGAAGGAACTCCACGCCGATATTCAGAAGGAACTGAAACAATTGACCGAGGAGTGGAAGAAACTCCTGGCCGGAGATGTCGCGAAGTACAACGAGCAGGCGAAAAAGCTCGACGTGCCCGGTCTGTGGCTGCCGAAGGAGAAGAAGACGGAGCCACGATCTTGATCACGGCTCCGCTTGGTCAACAGGATCGGTCATTTGTCCGGCTTGGGCTTGGGAGGCGCGATGGGTGGCTCGGTTGGATCGACTGGGCCTGTTCGAAGCGGCGGCGGAGATTCGGTCGCGGCATTCAACAGTTGGGCCGGGATTTGAACGATGAGGGTGCCCGGTTTGGTCGTTTGCAAATAGTACGGATCGACCGGGCCGGAGACGGAAACGAGCACGGCGGTTTCTTTCTTGAGCAAATTTGTTACGGAGGCAGGCGCCACGGGTTTTCCTTTCAGGTCCTGGACAAAAACCGCCAATCCGTCAATCGTCGCATCGATCACGGCGCCAGGAACCGTCCGGAGGACTGTGGTCTGCCGCCGGTCCTCCACCAGCCGGGTCTTCTCGACGATGCGGCCGTTTACGATCGTGGCTTCTTTCACGGGGATTTGCGCGATGACTTCCTGCACGGTCGGCTCGATCTGCGTGGTACGGATGCGGAGCGTGACGGCGCCATCGCAAGTAGTGGCCGACGCCATCAGCAGCAACGGCTGGCCGGGTGAAACCAGTGGCGCGGGTTCCGCCGCGATCGTGATTGTTGCCCAACCGAGGATCGCGAGGCTGACGGGAAGAAAAGCACATCGCATGGTGACTCTCCTTGATCGTGGATGCGGGCATTCGTTGTCCGACTCAACCACGATAGTGGCTGCGCGCTGGATTCACAAGCCGCATTCAAACCGCGCGAAGCGAAGCGACGATTTCGGCGCGGGCGGCTTGGATGGCCGGGACCAGGCCCGCCGCGGCGCCCACGACCAACGACACGAACAAACCGGACAACGCCAGCCAGGGCGTCGGAGTGAAGGCGATACTCACGCCCTCCGTTCCCACCGCCAACCCGCCCCACCACAGCGCGATCATCGCCGCCGCCACGCCCAGCACGCCACCGGCCAGCCCCACGATCACGCTTTCCGCCAAAACCAGGCGAAAGATCAGCGGGCCGGAGAAGCCCAACGTTTGCAGCAAGGCATGTTCGCGGACGCGATCCTGCACGGCCATTACCGTCGTGGTCGCTACCAGCGCCAGCACCAGACCCACACAGGCGAGGCCCAAGTAATGGGCGAAGCCAATCAACTCGATCAGATCGCCGACGGCGTTGGCTTCGAACACGCCTTTCGGCCGCGTGTCGGTCGCCGCCGGGCCGGACTTGAACATCTCATCGATTTGCCGGCTAATGGCGTCGGCGTCGGCGTCTTCATTCAAGTGGACTTCAAATTGTGTCACGGCGCCGACGGCATGCAAGCCGGGAGTCCGCTGCAAGAACTCGAGGTGGCAATAGAGGAAGTTCTCCTCGGAAGGCGTCGGGGCAGAATAGATGCCCGCCACCGTCACCGAAACTTCTCCGATCGAGAACTGTTGTCCCGGCTTCAGGCCGCGGCGACGTGCCAGTGCTCTGCCTACCAGCGCCGATTTCTGCGAACGTTCGTATTCATCCCACGAACCGCTTTCGAGCGTCATCTCGCGCGCGGCCCGGAGCTTGTCGGTCGGCACGCCGTGAAACAGGACCAGGTCCAGGCTCGCGCGGCAGTTATTCATGAAGACCATGATGGGAATGACCTGTTTCACCCCCGGAAGTTTCGCGATCCGCTCGCCGTAATGTTCGGGCAATCGGCTGGTGCTCGGGCAAAATCGGTTGGCCTGGAAGACGATCAGCGTGCGTTGCGATTGCCGATCCTTGGAAAGCCGATCCAGGCCGGCCTGCACTGACCCGATGACGCAGTAAACAAACAGCGCCACGGCCGCGCCGCTCACAGTGAGCGCCGTGCGCGCCCGGTGCCGCCAGAGGTTCTTCAGTACATAGGGAAGGTAACGGAACATCGGTTTAGGCCTCCCGGCGATTGGTCAAGCGCGCGCCCGAACGGCCGACTGCAAAAACCCCTGACTGCCCGCGGCCGCAGGTTCGAGCAACTGGCCCTTGTCGAGGCGCAATTGCCGATGGGCGATCGCGGCCGAATGCGGATCGTGGGTCACCATCAAGAACGTCGTTCCGAGCTCCGCGTTCAGCCGTTGCAGCAGATCGAGAATCTGTTCCGACGTCTCCGCGTCGAGATCGCCGGTGGGCTCATCGGCCACCACGATGGCCGGGTCGGCGACAATCGCCCGGGCAATGCCGACGCGCTGCTCCTGTCCACCAGACAATTGTCGCGGATAATGATCGGCCCGGTCCATCAGATTGACGGCCGTTAGTGCGACCTCGGCGCGCTTGCGCCGCTCCGCCCGGTTCATCGGCAACAGCAACAACGGCAGTTCCACGTTCTCAAATGCCGTGAGGACCGGCACCAGGTTGTAAAGCTGGAAGATGTAGCCGACATGGCTGGCGCGCCAGTGGGCCAATTGGGTGCGCGACATCTTGGCGATGTCTTGCCCATTGACACGGATCTCGCCCGAGGTCGGCCGATCGATCCCGGCAATCAAGTTGAGCAGCGTGCTCTTGCCCGATCC
>JBGQCZ010000186.1:0-8415 GCA_041495645.1 Gemmataceae bacterium
CTGCTGCGAGTAATATACTGCCGTTCACAAACCCATTTCTTCGAGGTGTTCCATGAATCGGTTCACATTGGCTCTGGTTGCATTGGCGCTGGTCGTCGTCTCCACTCGGGGCGAGGACGCTGACGCCCGCAAGATCGTCGACGCGGCCCTGAAGGCCACCGGCGCGAACGGCAAGATGCCGGCGGTGAGCTGGAAGGGCAAAGGCAAGTTTTACGGCATGGGCGACGGCATCGACTACACCGGCACCTGGTCCACTCATATGCCGGACAAGTTTCGCATGGAGATCGAAAACGCATTTGTGATCGTCGTCAATGGCGACAAAGGCTGGTTCGGCGGCGAGGAAATGGGCAAGGACCAGCTCGCGGAACAAAAAGAGAGCATGTATGCCAGCTGGGTCTTGGGCCTCCACCCGCTCAGTGACAAGGCGTTCACACTGAAGGCGATTGGCGAAGACAAAGTCGGTGACAAAGCCGTGGTGGGCGTGAAAGTCTCGCACAAGGACCGTCGCGACGTGAGCCGGTTCTTCGACAAGGATTCCCATCTCGTGGTGAAGATCGAACAGATGGTGAAGGAAATGGGCAACGAAATGAAGCAGGAAACGGTCATTAACGAATGGGCCAAGGTTGGTGATGTGAAGGTGCCCGGCAAAATGACCATCAAGCGCGACGGCAAGCTCTACGTCGAAGGCGAAATGAGCGATTACCAGGCAACGGAAAAACACCCGGAAAAGACGTTTGAAAAACCATAGCCGCTGCGCGGAAACTCCAAGAACCAACCCACAAGTTCCAAGGATGATTGCTGATTTGGCGATTGGAGCTTGTCACTTGAAACTTCCTTGGAGCTTTTGGGTTGGAATTTGGAATTTCCTCGGAGAGGAACCATGTTACGCGAGGAGCAAATTGACATTCGCCGGCAGCGGGCCAAGGACGGCAAATTTCAGATTCAGAATCTGGGCCGCAACCGCGTTTTCAGCGATTACCAGGTCACCAACCCGGCGAGCGGAGGGCATTACAAGATCAGCATTCGCGGGTTCGAGGTCGGCGATAATTCCTGCAGTTGTCCAGACTTCAAGAGCAACACGCTGGGCACCTGCAAGCACATCGAGGCGGTGCTGGAGTCGCTTGGCGAGGAGACTCCCAGTCATCTGCACAGACGCAAGGCCGCGGTGACACGCCCGGAAGTCTTCCTGAGCTATGGCGAACAGTTGCGACTTGGTGTGCACCTGCCGCCGCGACATTCCGATCCGCTCCGTCAATTGGCCGAGCAGTTCTTCGATGCCAAGGGATTCTGGAACAACAGGTCCAGTTATGACGAGTTCGTCGCGGCGGTTCAATCCGTCCCTGAACAAGTGACGGTGTTTGCGGACGCCATGGAATTCATGGACCGCGAAATCGAACGCCGGGCGATGGAGCAACGGGAGCGGGAACTGCTTGCCGAAGTCGGCTCGGCTGATTCGCCATTGACCCGCCTGCTCAAAATCCCGCTCTACGATTATCAGCTTCGCGGAGCGATCTTTCTGGCTTGCCGCGGGCGGTGTATTCTCGGCGACGACATGGGGCTTGGAAAAACGGTCCAGACCATGGCCGCCGTGGAAATTCTGGCACGGGAGCGAGGCGTTGAGCGCGTCTTGGTCGTTGCCCCGGCGTCGGTCAAATATCAGTGGGAAAGTGAGATTCGCAAGTTCACGGATCGGCCTGTGCAGATGATCGAAGGAGGGCACGAGGATCGTCTCGGGCAATACGCCCAACCGGCGTTTTACCGGCTGGTGAACTATGAACAAGTGCTGCGCGATCGCGACGCACTGAACGCTTGGAACCCCGACCTGATCGTGCTGGACGAGGCCCAGCGCATCAAGAATTGGGAGTCGAAGATCTCCCGAGCGGTGAAAAAACTTCGTAGCCGCTACGCGATCGTGTTGACAGGCACGCCGCTCGAAAACAAATTGGAGGAGCTTTACAGCATCGTGCAATTCGTGGATGATCGCCGCCTCGGTCCGGCGTTTCAGTTCTTGCACGAACATCGCTCGATTGACGAGCAAGGGCGGTTGAAGGGCTACCGCCATCTCGACATCATTCGCGAAAAGCTGGCCCCGATCCTGCTTCGCCGCACACGCAGTGAAGTGCTTCACCAACTGCCCGAACGGACCGACAATACGATCTACGTCGAATTGGCGCCCGAACAGCGCCGGCCATACGAGGAGCAACGCGCCGCCCTGGCCCGATTGCTGCAAAAGAAAGTGCTTACCGATCTCGACCGCAAGCGCATCCTTTGCTGCCTCGCCAATCTTCGCATGCTGTGCGACAGCACTTTTCTGTTCGACAAAACCACCAACGTCTCACCGAAGCTGGACGAATTCGCTGAACTGATGCAGGATCTTATCCAGGAAGGCGGGCACAAGGCGGTGGTGTTTAGCCAGTGGGAGTTGATGCTGAGTCAGGCGTCGAAACGCCTGCTAGGACTCAAGATCGGTCATGTCGCGCTGCACGGTAGAGTTCCCGGAAAGGATCGGCGAAAACTGTTGGAGGAGTTTCGCGACGATCCGGCTTGCCGCATCCTACTAAGCACCGATGCGGGCGGAACCGGGCTGAATCTGCAAACGGCCGATACCGTCATCAACCTCGAAATCCCATGGAACCCGGCCGTGTTGGAGCAGCGCGTGGCCCGCGTCCATCGCATGGGCCAAAGCCGGCCCGTTCGCGCCATTCACTTCGTGACCCGTGGCAGCATCGAAGAACGCGTCCTCAAGACCGTTGACATGAAACGCAACTTGTTCGCCGGCGTGTTCGATGGCGACTCGGACGAGGTGAGTTTTGAGGCGCTCGGCCAACAGCCGTTTCTGCAATCGGTGCGCGATCTGATCGGTGAATCAAATGAACCGGTTGTCTCGGCGGGCAAGCCAGACGAGTCGCCAGTCGATCCCAATCTGAAACTGCTGACGGCCGGTGTGCAATTCCTCGAAGCGCTGGCGGACGTGTTGGTGCAATGGAACGGAACGCCCTTGCCGCCGGACTTATCCGAGCGGGCCACGACGGCCGTCCGAAAGATCGTCGGCGAAATCGACAATGGACGAGCGGATTCGTAGCGTGATCTTCGTTGACCTCACCTGGAGTTGCGCATGCAGATCACTCACATGGATCATTGCTCGGTGCTAATCACAGACGTGGCACGCAGCAGGCATTTCTATCGCGACATCCTCGGGCTGAAGGAAATCGGCGCGCCGCGAACGTTCGATTTCGTCGCGCTGTGGTTCGATCTGGGCGGCGGGCAAACGCTTCATCTCCTGCTCAAGCCCAAGCCCGATTCCATCAGTCCACGGCATTTCGCTCTGCATGTGGCTGATGCACAGCAAGCGCGCGAGCATTTGCGCACCAAAGGGGTGGCCATTGAGGAGACCGTCGAGATTCCGCACTGCGATCGGTTTTTTGTTCGCGATCCGGATGGAAATCGCATCGAATTGATTCACTGGCTTAAGCCGTTCGATCCCGACCGCGACGGCCGCTTCAGCGCGTGATCGAGTCCGTCAATAATTCCAGAGCCAGCGGAGAAAGAAGGCGTGGGTGAGCAGATCGGCCGATGAACCGCTGACGTTGCCGATCGACCACCATTGTTCGAACTGATAGCCGACTTGCCAGGCGCCGAGTTTTTGCGGCGACGCGCCCGACAGGCCAAATTGCGCGGCCAGGGTCGGCACGGTTTGCGCCTGTCTCTGGGCCGTGTATCCGAAAGCCACTGGATTGCCGTTGATGTCCAAGGCCATTTCCGAGAACTGCTGGCGCACCGTGCCCATCATCGCCCCCAGGTCGAGCCGGCTGAAGAATGCCAACCCCCAGTTGGGCATCGGCCGCGTGAGCGTAAGGCCGACTTTCGGACCGCCGCCGATAAAATAATTCACCACCTGCCGGTTCAGAGAAGGGCCGAACGCTTGCGAATCGAAGTACACGTTGGCCACCCGCGCGCCAAGATCCCAACTCAGGGTCCATTCGGGCAGTCCCTGCAGGTCGTTTATTCTCAAATTCTGGTCTAACAAATCAATCAACCGGCCATGCGTTTGAAACTCGTGGCGGGCGTACGTGAGTTCCATGACTTGCACATCGAGCCGGCTGCGCAAAAAAGCCGGTCCGGCAGGGTCGATGCCCAGAACGTTTGCCGTTCCTTCGCTGACGGTGAAGCGATAGCCAAGATCGAGCAGGCCGAAATTGCGCAGGTCGGCGCGGACGGTGAAGGCCGGCGAGGCCGTGAAATCCAACTGGGCCGTCGGCAGGAACGCCGTGGTCGTGTAAAGATTGCCGACTTGCACCGGCGCGGCCAGCCCCTGGCTGAACTGTGGAAACAGAAGCAAGGCCGCGGGGAAATCGACGCGAAGCCAGCGATCGGGCCGAAAAGCGGGGTCGATCAGCGAACCGAGGTTCGGCGTCGAGTCGGGCGGAGGCGTTCCCGGGCCGTAAGAGGTCGTCGGTCCGGGTGGTGGCAGCGGGATCGGATTCTCGGGCCTGGGAGGCGGTAGTTCCTCGATCGAAGGCTGCAAATAGGCAGTGACGGGTGGACGCGGCGCTGTGGTTACCACGGTCCCGCCATCGGCGTCAACGATGTGTGGCATGACCAGCACGAGCGCGAGAGTTAGCCATACCTGGCGCGTTCGGTTCACCCCATCCCTCCGGCGTTATGCGGGACCGCGGGGGAAATAGCCGAACCACACACGCGACGCAAGCCCGCTTCACTTCGCCTGCAGCTTGCCTAATTTGTGCAGAATGAACGCCCGATGATGGATTTCATGCTCGACCAAGTGGAACAAAACGCCGCCCACCGTTTCTTCTTTCTTGGCCCGGCCATACAAGCATTTCTCCTTGAGAACAGCTTCCGGATTGGCCTTCAAGAACGCGATGACGGCGGCGTGCCCCTCGTCGAACGCGGTCTTCAGGACCTTCAAGTCCGCGGCCGGTTCCTTGGGCCATTCACTTTGCGGCACTTCGTTCGGCCGTTTCTTGATCCACGCCAGCATATAAGGCTCGGCCCAAGCGATGTGGGCCAGGTTCTTGAGCAAAGTCCAGGTGCCCGGATAGACCGGGTCATTCAGTTTTTCGGGCGGAAGCTGTTCGCACGCGGCGATGATCTTCTGTCGATTTTCCGTCAGTTCGTCGAGCATGCGAAGAACGTCGTCGCGCGATTGCAATGCCGGGTACATGAGCGTCTCCAAGTCGTGTGTTATCGGGTCGCGTAATACAGGACGTCCGCGCCCTCCAGCAGGGCATATTCGGGTTCGGGCAACCGCTCGGCTGGCCCATCGAAGCGAGTCAGCCGCAGTGCTTTGTGGTCGTTCAGTCGCCGCAGGCCGTCCTGAAAATCGGTCAAAGAAAGGGCCGGGTGCTGCAAGCGCACGGCCCCGAAAAGCTCCGGCAGCGGGCAGCCATTGGCCACACCGCCTTCGCGGCGATGGTCCAAGTACGTGATCGCTTGCGTGGCCCAGGGCACCGACTGCGCCACGCCCTGAGGCAATGTCGGCACTCCGTCCAACCGCCGCAGCGCTTCTTCCACCCGCCCGGCCAAGGCGTCCAATCGCCGCAGTGCTTGCTGCATTTGCTCGTGCAGGTTCGCGGCCAGTTCGGACCATTGCCGATTGAGGCCTTCGAGCCAAATTGGCGCGCCGGCCCGAGCCGTCTTCAATTCGGCCTGCAACTCGCGCAGGACTGTGATCGGCGACTCGTGCTGATGCAGGTATTCAACGGCCTTGGGAGTTGAGCGCACCCACTCGATTTGAAACTTGCCTTTGGTCTCGGTGCGGACGACTTCGAACAATCCGTCCCGCACTGCTTCGGCCGCCGCATCGCCCGAAGCACCGCTTCGGCTGGCGAACAATCCCGAGAGCTTGCCGCTACGGAAAAGCCGATGCTCGCCCGGCTCCGCCAGTGCCTGCTTCAAGGCCCCAATCAAATGTTCTCGCATCCGTTCGCTCATCGCCATCCTCGGCGCGTGGGTGAACCGCTGACGGGGAAATCGTATCGAATATAACGACGAACTACAACGCCGCTTGCGGCTTGGCGACAAAGTCGATAGGAACCAACCATGACCACTCCGGCTCCGCCCCGAATCCTCAGCGGCGTCCAACCTTCCGGCAAATTGCACCTGGGCAATTTCTTCGGCGCTATCAAACAGCACCTCGCCTGGCAGGAAAAAGGCCAGTGCTTTTACTTCATCGCCGACTACCATGCGCTCACCACCGTTGCGGACATCCAGAGCGAGCCCAAAAAGCGGGCTGACACACTTCGCGAAAACGTGATGGACGTGGCCCTGAGTTATCTCGCTCTCGGCCTGGACCCCGCCAAAGCGGCCTTCTTTCGCCAATCCGACGTGCCAGAGGTGACGGAGTTGGCCTGGGTTCTCGCGGCCGTGACCGGCATGGGTCTGCTTGAGCGAGCCACATCGTACAAGGACAAGATCGCCAACGGCATCACGCCGAGCGTCGGGCTGTTCACCTATCCGGTCCTCATGGCCGCCGATATCCTCATTTACCGCTCCCATTTGGTTCCCGTGGGAAAGGACCAGGTCCAACACCTGGAAATGACCCGCGACATGGCCGGCTATTTCAATCAGTCTTTTGGACACAAGGTGTTTCCGTTGCCCAATGAACTGCTGGACGTCGTGCCGGTCGTGCCCGGAATCGACGGCCGCAAGATGAGTAAGTCGTACGGCAATACGATCGAGATTTTCGCCGAGGGCAAGCCACTGAAAGATTCGGTGATGCGCATCGTGACCGACAGCAAGACCGTGGCGGATCCGAAAGATCCCGAGAAATGCAACCTGTTCGCCTTGTACAGCTTGTTCGCCAACGAAGCTGAAAAAACCGAATTGGCCGCGAAATATCGTGCCGGCGGTTTGGGCTATGGCGATGCCAAAGCCGCTCTGCTCGCGAAAATCGAAGCGTACTTCGCCGACGCGCGGGCCGGGCGAAAGGAACTTGTTGCGCGTCCCGACTACGTTGAAGACGTGCTTCGCGACGGCGCCAAGCGAGCGCGAACTGAAGCCCAGGCAACCATGGAACTGGTTCGGTCCGCAACGGGAATCGGCAAAATGAAACACTGACCTCAAACATTGGTTTACAATCTGGCCGGCGGGTTCAAGGTTCGATGAGGGAGCACGAAAATGACTTTTCGCAATCTCGTCGAGTTGCATCGCGTTCAAGCGGTACGGTTCGGCCCGCGCCCTGCTCTGCGCTACCGCCGCTTGGGACTGTTCCACGACATCACTTGGAACGAGTACCGCGAAGCAGCCGTGGCCTGCGCCGCCGCCCTGATCGATGCCGGCATTGCCCCCGGCGACCGCGTCGGCCTGCTCGCCGAGAATCGCTTCGAGTGGCTCGTCGCCGACATGGGCATCATGACCGCCGGGGCCATCAACGTGCCGGCTCACTGCGGCATGCCCGCCGGTCCCGTCGCCCGCCAACTCGCAGACGCCGGGTGCTCCTGGTTGTTCGTCTCCACCGCCGGCCAACTCGCCAAGGCACGCGAGATTCGCAAGGAACTTCCCGGGGTCAAAGGCGTCGTCGTTTTCGATCGCTCGGCTGCCGCGCCCGATGCCATGTCCTGGCAAGGATTCCTTCAACGCGGCCGAAACGCCCTGCCCCGGCTCGCCCGCGAAATTGAACTTCGTGAAGAACGGCTCTCGCCCAACGATCTCGCCACCATCATGTACACCTCGGGCACCACCGGAGTGCCCAAGGGCGTGATGCTGTCGCACCACAACCTGGCGTCCAACGCTGAAGCCTTGATCGACCTGGTCAAAGGCGAAGCCGATGTCATCCTGTTGTGCTGGCTGCCGTTGAGCCACATTTTCGGGCGGCTGTGCGATCATTATTTCAGCCTGCGGGCCGGGATTCTCATGGCCCTGGCCGACTCGGTCGAATCGGTTCCGTTCGACCTGATGGAAGTGCGGCCCACGCATGTCCACGGCGTGCCTCGCTTCTGGGAAAAGATGCTGGCCGCGGCCCAAGCCATGCCCGCGCCGGAAAAGATGCTCAAAGCAATGTTCGGTGGGCGCGTCCGCTGGCTCATGTCCGGCGGAGCCCCGTTGCCGCCCAAGATCTGCCAGGCCTACCGCGATGCCGGCTTGCCTTTGATGCAAGGTTACGGACTCACCGAAAGCGCCCCCGTGCTCACCACCAACCGCCCCGATAACTACCGCGTCGAATCCGCCGGATTGGCCATTCCCGGCGTCGAATTGAAGATCGCCGACGACGGCGAAATCCTCGCCCGCGGTCCCAACATCATGAAGGGCTACTGGAAACAAGCTGACGCCACGGCCACCACGATCCGCGACGGCTGGCTCTACACCGGCGACATGGGCCGCATCGATTCTGACGGATTTCTGTACATCACCGGCCGCAAGAAGGAGTTGATCGTTCTTTCCAACGGCAAGAAGGTC
>JBGQCZ010000187.1:0-8403 GCA_041495645.1 Gemmataceae bacterium
CCGTCGCGGACAGGAACTGCCCCCGCCACCTGGCCCGCTCCCCGGTGGCGCCGCTGGCAATCGCGGACCGGATTTTTGATTGTCGCTGAAGCGGAAGGATAGTTGTCGCCGATCAACGGTTCCTTGATCGCCGTGGCGACGCCGTCGGCGCGATAGAAGTCTGAAACCGCCCAGTCCTTGAACACGCCCTTGAGGTTGAACCCCGACTTGGCGAATTGGCCCGCGATGGCCTCGGTCTGGCGGCGCTGCTCCGAATAGGCACGCAGTTTGGCGGGGTAGAGCGGATCTTCGAAATCCTTCGGCGGCAACAGCACCTTGCGGCCGGTGAGGATGTAGTAAACGTGCTCGACCATCGCCACGGCGAACCGCGGGTCCTTCGCCGTGCGCTCGCCGAGCCACTGCAGAGAGCGCCAGCGATCCTTTTGCGGCAGATTTTCGCCCTCGAAGCCGGGGCCAAACATGTCCGTGAACCACCCGCCCTTGCGCTTGCCGTAGACGCCCTGATCCGCGAACCGCCAATAGTCCTGGAAGAGCCCGGCCACGGGGTCGAGTGTTTTGTGGCAGACGACGCACTCGGCCGCCTGCATCGTCGGGACCTTGTACTTCGCCGTGACCGCCGCCGCGTCTGACACGCGGGCGGCCAGTTCCAGCACGTCCACCCCGAGGAAATGCTGATAGTACATGCGGGCGCGGAGGCGGTTGCGATTCGTCTCGGTGGTTGGGTATCGCGTCAGGTACTGGAACGTGCTCAGGAGCCCCGCGTGCGGGTAAGAGCCACTGGCCGACTCCTGGTTCTGGTCCTTGCTGCGGCCGACCAGTGCCTTCAATTTCACCGGGATGTACTCGAACGGGTCGTTCGGGTTCTTGAACTTGCTTTTCACCTCATCGAACACGCCGTAGCCGCGGGCGGAGAAGGGCGAAACCATGATGTAATCGGCGGTAATGATCTCTGTGAACCGCTTGTCGTTACTGACGATGTATTCGATCAACTTCATCGACTCGCCGAGGATGGCCTTGCGATAGTCGTCGGCGAGTTTGTACCCGGCCCGCCGCCGCTCGTTTTCGTCCTTGATGTGGCTGAGGTCGTACTTCTGATACCAATGCCTGGTCTTTTCAAAATGCTCGTAAGACAGGCACGTTTGGTCCGCGTTCCCATCCACGCCCAGCGTCAGGAAGATGTCGTTGAACCCTTCGCGAAGCCGCACGTAGAAGGCGTCCTCTTTCATCAGCGCGTCGAGGATCGCGGGCATTGCCTTCTGAGCATCTTTGGCGACGGCGGCAAATTCGGCTTCGGTGGGGTGCCGCCCGGCCAGGGAGAGTGTAACACGGCGCAGCAGCCGGCGGTCGTCGAGCATCACCACGCCCTCGAAAAAGGGCGGCGACTTGGTGGCCACGGCGGGTGCATTCCCGGTTTGAGGGCTATTCACTCGGCGGACGAAGGCGGCGAGGACGCGATACTCGGTCGAGTCGGGCTTGAGCACGTCCTTGCCGCCATGGTCCAGTTCGCCGACAACCTTGAGGAGCATCCGCGAATTGTCTTTTTCTTTCACCGCCGCCATTTGAGCGAACGCAGCGCGATTGCGCCGCATGGCCTCATCACGAGCCGTCCCCTCGCTCTTGCGCGGATCGATCAAAAGGAACTTGCTGTCCTCGGCATCCCCGCCCTTGCGGTGGCAGGTGAGACACTTCTGGACCCCCACTTTGGCCCAGACTTCGTCCTCGAAATAGTTATCCGTGGCCCCGGCACAACCTATGACGGGTGGCGTTTTATGGTCGCAGCGAACGCCAGCGAGCGAAACGAATCCCGCAGGCAGGGCAACAACAAGAAAACGGAGATTCTGAAACACACGGCCCTCAAGTCACGGAGTCTGGGCCATCCTCAAGAGAATAGTGGGCGAGCAGCGGTGCGCACTCGGCAGGATACGAGCATATTATGATCGCCACTGGGAACTCAAAGCAACAGCAAGCTCTCGAAAGAGAGCCCTATGGCTGACGCGCGTCAATGGTCCGGGCACCGGCAGGTAGCATCACGTCGCTCGCACGACCAACTGCGACAATGCGTTCGATTTCGACCACCACCACGCCCTGCGGCAACAGTTCAGCCGGCAGCACCACCGTGCCGCGAAACACGATGCTTGGCATGACTGCGTGTCATCATCCGGCGAGCCAGAACCGCGCTCGTCCATTTGCGCGCCACCCGCGGCGATGCAACCTTGCGGCGGGCAAAGGCACCGATGCCGGCCGTCGAACTCTTGCGCCTTGGCGTCCCAGCTTCGCATCCTGCGCGCCGTGCTCGCGTCCATGCTTACCTCTCTCGCGCTCGCTTGCTAGCCGTGATCCGAGAATGGCACGCATGTGCCAGCGACCTCAGCCGCGCGTAATCAAAAAATCCAGGATCATCAGGCCCTGAACTTCTGGTTCATGGTGAACGTCAACCGCCGGCAGCCCGCCGCTTGGCCACACTCACACACAGGATCCGCGGCGAGCTTCGCCGCCCGCAGTCGGCGCCAAGCAGCGCTGCAATAACCGCGCGCCGCGGCATTGAGCCGCTGGTCGGGTGGTCGCGGCGATTGTTTGGCTGCGTAAGGCATGTGCCGATCATAACCGATCGGCAGGGAAATGGGAAAAGCGGACATAGTCGAAAGTGGTTTTGAAGCGAGCGCGACACTACGGCATCGACACAAACGGGTACTTTTTCAAAACTAGTTTTGAAATCCAGCGCTTGGTGCAAGGCGCTCGCCCCGCGCCTCGTTTGCACTTGCAGCGCAGGCCGCGTCGGGCTGTCAGTCGCGTCAGTTGGTCAAATGATCAATTGGCGCCAAGCTTCCCTTTCGGGCTGTCAGTCGCGTCAGTTGGTCAAATGATCAATTGGCGCCAAGCTTCCCTTTTGGGCTCCCAGTGGCGTGAGTTGGTCAAATGATCAATTTGGCGCCAAGCTTCCCTACGGGACTCCAGTGGCGTGAGTTGGTCAATTTGGTTTGAGGTTGCCCTATCGGGTGGACAGCCGTGTGAGTGTTTCAAAGGATCATTGATCAATCCGGTTGGTAGTTCAAGTTTTCCAACTCACACGACTGGAAAAGAATGCAAAACACGTTTCGCGGAGCGAAGCGCAGCGAAACGTCTAAGTTATTATAGCGCATGTTTTGTACTGGCGCTTTATACCCATGGTTTCTATCGTGCTTTATATTTTATGGTAGCCGCAAACGGCTACCCTCCGCGCCCCTGGGGGCTACCCTCCGCGCCTCTGGGGGCTACCCTCCGCGCCTCTGGGGGCTACCCCTTGAACAAGGCCACCCGGACTGCCATTAATATATGGTAGCCCTTAGGGGCTACCCTAAAAAATGAAAACACTGGAAAACAGGCCTAAAACGAGCGCGAAAAAACGCGAAATTCGCTTTCGCGCGCCGCAAGGGGCTACCCTATATACGGCCGATCACCACTTTCCACGCCGTATGCGATCGGCTTCTTCGCGGTCCAATTCCTCCTGCTTTTCCCGTTCTTTCCGTGCTTGCCGCCCCTCTACGTACAGATATGTTGGCGTGTCTTCTATCCGCTGCCCAGCGTATCGGGCGGCATCCTTCCGCTGCTCGACCTCGATCTGATGCACGATTTTTGAAATGTATTGCGTATTCAGTCGGTACAACTTGCCGCGGTAATGGGTGGCCCCTCGGAAGTCGTCCTCTGGCTCGGTCCATTCGTTGTCTAGTTCCACGTTGGCGTGCTCGATGAGGACGCCCAGCTTGACAAGCCCTTGTAACACCCGTCTCATTAGGTGGTGGCCTTTGCCCTCGGGCCGGCTGGTTTCCCGCCCGCGCAGATCGGCTGGTGCTCTGCCCGGATCGCTGAAGCCTAGCTTGCGCGCTAGCTGCGTGTACGTGGTGCGGTACCACTTATACCCGCCGTAGGTGCACTTCAAAAACAGTTTGCCCTTGCCGTCAATCCCGGGCGAAGAGATGTAAATGAAGTATTGCAATACCGAGATTTGGGCGGCTGAAGCCGTCGCCGGCAGCAGCAAATGCGGCGCGAGGCCCAGCGGGTTATGCCGCTGCGATCGAAACATCAACGAAATGTCGAACGTGCCGCCCCGGCGGAAGCCCGACTCGCTGAAATCGTCGTCGTTGATGGACATCCGCCTGCGCGGCTTGGGCAATGGCAACGGCGGCGGCTCCGGCCTGCGATAGGGCCGCGGCTCGTCGTCTTCGTCTTCGTCATCGTCGTCGAGCGGTAGTGCTGGCACAAACTTGGGCCTCCTAGAGGGCCGCGGTTCGTCCTCGTCCTCCTCGACCTCCTCGTCCTCCTCGTCTGGCGCTGGAGGCGGTGGCGCTGGTTTGGACTTGGCCGGCTCGTCCTTACGAGCATTCGTCGGATCTTGACGAGACTGTAGACGGGGCTTGGGCTTGCCGTTGCGAATTGGATTTGACATACTCTTACTATCTCCAATGCTGTCGGGCCTTGGGAACACGGGCCACGAAGGTTAGAACTTCGCGGCCCACTTTTTTTGAGGTTACCCTCCATTCGTCGCGTTGTCGATAGCATCGCGAAGCCAGATGCATTGCGACGGCCCTTAGACTTGCGGCGTAATGTTGGAGGCTGAGCCATTTGCCCTGGACACTCCCGCGCAACGTCCCCATCTACTTTCCGACATGATCGCGTGAGTCACCGTTCCCAGGAAATGTGTCAGTCAGTAGGCATGGTCGCGGGACCACGGACGACGCGGCATCGTTTCTGTCTGGTCTCTGTCTTTGGTCATTTTCAAAACTAGTCTTGAAAAGTGCGAACTGTTGTCGATGTGTTCGACCCGTAGATCTAATAAACGCTTTGAGACCTCTGGCGGCGAAAGACGGCGAGACGTGGTTTTTCAAAACTAGTTTTGAAATCGCTCGGGCTGGTATCGCGAAGCCAGACCCCAGACCGAGGTCAGGAACTCGCCGGCGTTCTGCGCGGGCTTCAAGTCGGCCGCCTCGATCTTCACGACCATGTAGCTGCCTCGCTTGGACAGTTCGGTGGTGCGGCGCCACCGTGCGCCGATTACAACTCCCCTCTGAATTGGCAATGCTTCGTCGCCGCCTGTGTATTGGCGTGCGATCTTCGAGATTCAATCTTGTGGTCCTGATAATCGCTCATAAAAACTCCGGTGGCTCAAGTCCCTGAAAAAGGTGTCACCATGCCTTCCCGCATCGCTTGCTTGACGATCACCTGTGGCCTGGTTGCCATCGATACCGGTCTCTCGGCAGACAAGCCAGCGTCACGCGAAGCCGTCACCGTGGTAAATGACATCAAGTACCGGGAAGGCGCTAGCAAACAGTGGCGACTGGATCTGGCTTGGAAGAAAGACTTGCTCGGGAAACCTCGTCCCGCCATTGTGGTAATCCACGGCGGCGGCTGGCTGGAAGGAGACAAGTCCAGTTTCGCCACGCGGAAGCATGGGGCACCCGGCAACATCGAACACTTCGCCGACCTGGGCTTCGTTGCGGTGACGATCAACTATCGCCTCTCGGGTGAATCTCCATTCCCCGCCGCGCTCGAAGACTGCAAGTGTGCCGTGAGCTGGCTGCGGGGACACGCCAAGGATTACAACATCGATCCGAAACACATCGGCGCCTACGGCAACTCGGCTGGCGGCCACCTCGCGATGCTACTTGGCATGGTCGGCAAGGAAGCGAAATTCGAAGGCGACGGCCCACACCAAGAGGAATCCAGCCTGGTGCAAGCCGCCGTGAGCGACAGTGGGCCGATCGATTTGCTTTACCAGCACAAACACAGAGGCCTAACGGGAGTTGTCAACAAATTCATGGGCGGACCGCCTGAAGGTGATCGCGCCGCCTTGTACAAACAGGCATCGCCGATGTACCAAATTACTCCGCACACGTCGCCGCTGCTGCTGCTCTACGGCGTCGCGGATGGGCAGGTGCCGGTCGGGACGGCGGACGAGTTCGTGCTCGCCCTCGGTCGTGCGGGCTTGAAGGATGTGAGTTACTACCGGTTGGCCAACGTCGATCACTGTCCGCATTCGCTCATCCGCATTCCGCGTCTGCAATCCGTCGTCGACGAGTTCTTCGTTCGCGCGCTGATGAATCCGGCCACGGTCCCGCCCATGAAATGACGCGAGGATTGTGATTAGCCAATCGGCGGTGCTCAATCGCGGTGTCACGATCGCTAAGGACGGCAAATGTCCCGCGACGCCAGCAGTGGCTACGCGATGATGCGCTTCTTACAGATGGAAACGATGCTACGCCTCTCCTGCGTCGAACGGCTGCCCGCTCCCGCCCCCCCTTGCTGCCATCATCAAATCCAAGGCCCTGTCCACGTAATGCGGCCCGGTTGCGTCTCGATTCATGCGCTGGCCTGATCCGTAAGCTCACCTCCCGGCCAAGCGCCGGTAGTAGCTGGCGATCGCACGCCCTTCTGGGTGTTCCAAAGTCGCCGTGCGTTCCTTCCACAGTTTCTCTCGCTCATCCTTGGTCAGGTTCGGCATGTTTTTGATCTCGACGGCAATGGCCCGTTCGCGCGCCAGCCGGTCTTTCTGGCGTTCGCTCACGACGCTCGCGGACTCTCGCAAGCGCGCGTCAATCAGACCGTGCCAGTCTGTTTCAGAGTGCCCGGTTTTCCACTGGATGTAATCCCTCAACCCGGTCATGAACATGCGCATGTCGAGCGGCCGATTGATCGAGCGCATGCGCTTGATGACGTACGCGGCCACTTCGAAACATTGCACCGGCGGCAAGTAATCGTCACCGAATACGTAACCGTCCAGCGCCACTTCGCGCATCTTTGCGCTAATCTCGGCAAACGTGGCGGTAAAGTGATGGGGGTCGATACGAGTTTTTAGCGCACGCAATTCCGGCATGTCGTCGATAGACCGGTTCGCGATCAAGATGATGCTGCCAGTGAAGATGAAGTCGATGTTGGTTTGGTAGGCGGTCCAAGTGATTCGCCGCTCCGGCGGCCTTTTGCGCGACTGGGACCACAGCGCCGAGCGCAGCACGCCCCAAGCGGTTTTGTCGCTCATGATTGCTTCGCAGTCCTCAAGCAGGTGGACGGAGCTTGGCATTTTCTGCAGCACATCGACCAGCCCGCGCGCGGTCATTCTGGAATTGTGCAGAGTGTAATCGGCCTTGCATGCGCGCAACGTTTCAAGAGTCGTATAGGATTTGCTGGTTCCGCCCTCACCCCAAAGATAGAAGCCTGTGTGGACATTCGTGACCAATCCCTTCACGCGGTCGCGGATCAATTGGAGCTTCGGTTCCAGCGTTTTGAGCGCTTCCTTGTCTGCTTTCGTCAACTTTACGCGCATTAGATTGTCTTCCTCCAAGGACTTTATCACTTTTCAAGCGTTTACAAAAAATGATAAAGTGATAAACACTGATCGCTCTTTCAAAACTGCATTCCGTGTAATTGGCAGATGGCCGCCACGCCGTAGCAGGCCCGGGGGCCATGCGAAGTACTCCATGAGTGTTTGGCTTGCCATCCGGAACAAGCCCGATGCCTTAGTGCGTTCTCCCCTGAAAATCGAAATCGAATTGAGTGATAACCACGGGGCGGGCCGCCCCCTGTCCGTAGGGGGCGGCTTTGCTGGAATGCTGGCCTCTCCCTGAGGCCGGCGCGATCAATCGCCTAAGACACCTGCGTTGCTTCACGGGCCGAAACCCAAGCGATCAGGTCGGCTCGCCGGTAAAAGATTTTTTTCCCCATTCTTACGTATTTCAGATTGTAGCGGCCCGCGCTCCGCCAACTCGCCAAAGTTTGCGGTTGCAACCGCAGCAACGCCGCGGCTTCCGCTGTAGTCAGCAATTCCTGATTCTCTTGCATCGTTGTTGCCTCCTTATGAGGCAAATGTACCGATGCCGGATGTGCGCTGTCAAACGTAATGCAGCCTAACAATCGCAGTGAACCGGTTCACTGCGCTTTTATTTTGCCAGCCAAGCCCGCAACGTGTTGGCCGTGATGCCAAATCGATTCCGCAGCACCTTTCGCATGACTTTCGCTGCGATCTTCGGTTCGACCTCTTCCATACGGTCCCATTCCAACCGCGCGAGCGCGGCATTTCTCGCCGTCACTGCCCGCCGCGCCTTACCTGAGGCTTTGCCTTGCTGCCGTAGCAGCGCTCGTCTACTAGCCGCGGCCGCTTGCTGCGTGCGCCGGACAATGGCGTCGTCCCGTAGTTCGTCGCCGCGTTCGGCAATCCGGCGTTCGCGTAACCCGCGCATTTGCTCAGCGGTCGTACGGCCGCGAGTCATGCGTTCGCGGCGTTCCATTTCGAGCCGCTCGCGTTCAGCCAGGTCAGCCGCGGCCGCTTCATCTTGAATGCGCTGTGCTTCTTGCTCCATCCAGATTTCGGCTTCGATGCTGTTGCGTTCTTTCTTCGTCACTTGGCGCCGTCCTTCGCCGTGGCAAGTGCCGCGC
>JBGQCZ010000188.1:0-8401 GCA_041495645.1 Gemmataceae bacterium
AGACGCGGCCGCGTGTGGGACTGCCGACCGGCGTCCGGTCGACGGCGATATACGGGAAGCCCCGCGTCCGGATATTCACTCCTCCGCTAACCATATTTCCGGTCGCCGGCGTTACTGACGCGATAACTTTGTGCGGCGACGGGTCGCCGGGGTCGGGGTTGACGAACGTCACACCTCCGTCGGTGGATTTGATGACACGGGCCTCCTGCGTCGGGGACCCGCCTAAGGTGAAGCGGCCCCAGACGACGTAGACTTCGCCGTCCGGCCCCACAGCCGGCATCGCCCCTTGGTTGAGGTTCGTGGCTGGCGACAGCGCCACGGTCGGCGCGAAAGCTAGCGGTGCAGTGGACGTCGAGCGGGCGAAGTTAATCGTCGCGGTCGAGGAGAAGACCGACGCGAACTCCGACCAGGCCACGTATACCCGGCCGTCAAACGGCCCGCCGCTGGTGTCAACAGCCATGAGCTCCTTGTCCTGCACCCCGGAGGGCAACAGGCCGGGAATCACCGCCGGCGTTCCGAATGTGACCGCCGGGCTGGTCGCAGTCGATTTCGCAACCGCCATGTGGCTGACCGGGTCGGAGATGCTTGGCGTCAGCATGAAGGCGAGGTAGAAATTACCCGCGCTGTCAACCGCAGCGGCGGGATCGCCAAGGTTGACGAACCCCGGCGGGGGCGCGACCGCCCCCGCGTCGGTGAATGTCGCGCCGCCATCCAGCGAGTAGCCGTAACCCATCAAGCTCGTCAGCCCATCCAGACCCTCGGTCGCGACTTGGTTGGTGTCGTTCCACGCCACCACCACCGTCGTGCCCGACACCGCGTGGCAGGTTTCGCTCTGGGTCGTGTTGTTGTCCAGGTCGGCCGTATTGTGGTCCGCCTGATTGACTTGCTGGTCGGCCCGCCCGATCAGGCCAAGCACCAGCCCGATCACCAGGACCGACGACGAGGCTACCAGGCAGAGGCGTCCGCGTAGTTGTTTCCGATCCATGACCCACCCTCCTAAGTAATAATGACAGGGACCCGTCGGCCGAACAGCGAAGCTCAGCCGCCGCGGCCCTCCTGCATGGACGGTATCCCGTGCCGAAACCAGACGGGCGGGCCGCGCAAGAATCTCCCCACTTCAACCGAACATCCTCCCTGCCGGGCATAAGGAAACTATGCGCCGATTTCCTGCTGTTGCGGCGAGCCCGCGTTGGGCCAGCACGTCCCAATTACTCACTGATCCTGCACATGTCAGCACTGACGACAGCCCGGAGGGGTACAAACCGTGCTGCAGTTGCAGCACGGCGGTGGGGGCGGCTCGTCACACGGTATCCGCACAATGTGGCCGCCAATGCAACAAGCCTGACGCCGGTTAATGCAAGGGCCGCAGTCCCCCTCGTTGGCACACAGAGACGGGACGATTCCCTTGGCCAGTCGGGCGAAAGCGCTCCGACCACGTAGGACGTTCGCAACTTGTGCTGGAAGTCTCATGATCATCTCCTTGGCAAATTGAGAAAAAACGAACCGATCAACGCTGCTGCATACCGCTAGCGGACGAACCACGAGCGCACGGCACCGACCGTGACAGGGACGACATCACTGACATCGATGCTGAATCGGTAGGCCTTCCTGACGGTTTGCACCTGCCGCTGCGGGAAGAAGAAGAGAAGTTTCACGTCCCAACAATCGGAGTCGTGACGACAGATTGGACTTGGTTCGACTTCGATGGTATCCAGGTCCATCTCGTCCGCAAGTGCGGATTCATAAACCTTTTCAATGCTAAAGGCATTGGTCGCCGCGAAGTTGATCGCCCGCTCTTGGGGCGTGACGCCGAGGTTACGGATTTCAAAGTAAACGCGTTCGAGAAAACCCGCGACGGCCTGCGTTTTCCTGGCCTGCGCCGACTTTTGCTCAGTCCCCGCCGAATCCGGGAGCGACCTGCCGACGACCGCCTGGACCAGAGCCTTGATGGTCCAACTGTACATGCCTCGCAGTTCTGGCTCAATAACGGGGACTACCTGGCCGTTGAACAACCTGACTTTCCCAGCGAGGACTCCGGGTATCGAGACTCGTTCCACACCTTCGTCCAGTTCCTCGCGGAGAAAGTCTCGCAGCCGTTGACAAGCGTCGACGGCAAAAGGACCCTGGGGCTGGATCGCATAGATTGGCGTGGCGTCCAAATTCAGCGTCCAATTAACCGCGGCTGCATCCCAAGGATTCTTGTCGAGATAGCCCAGCAGTTGTTTGCGGTCGTTCGGATCCGGCGTCACGCCTTTGGCCGGTTCGTCCATGTGTTGCAGCATGGAATCACGGCGTGCTTCACTTCCAAAATCGAAGCTGAGTTGCCCGAGGGCGTAGACCAACTGCCGGGGCGAATTCCTGGCGCAGCTGCATGCCGAAGGGACGATGCCGGCAGGACCAGCCGCAGGCTGCGCTCCCGGTTGTTTGTTCTCACACGTCGGTTCGAATCTTGGGGCAGTTGGTGCAATGGAGCCAGCGAGGCCCACGGCACCGTTGTTGTCGCGCCCAGCAGCCTGAACACCGTTGCCGGTCATCAAAATTGCGGGCGTCTTGGGGTCGATACGCTCTGGTACTGGCATCTGAGCCGGTTCCGGCGTTGTGATGGGATCAGACACGGTGGATACTCCTCCAAGAATTAGAGACATTGCTCCATGGACGTTGAGACGGCCAGCCAGCAGACGACGGCAGTCTGGTACGGGCTGGTGCTCGCAATCGAGTGCACTTCGAAGGATGGCTGCGCGAACGGCGCGCGGGCTCGGTTTTTGTCCGCTCTTGATTTGCAGACTGAGGAGGAGGGCGGCGATGCCCGAAACCACTGCGGTCGCATAGCTGGTGCCACTGCTTGCGACGATGCCGCCGCCGGGGCGGGCGCCCAGTATGTTTTCGCCCGGCGCGATGACCCCTTCAGTTTGATAAGTTTCGCCCCAATTGCTGAAGCTGAGGGGTAAACCTTGTGCAGTCATCGCCCCCACTGCCAGGACGAACGGTAAGGCGGCGGGAACCTGCAGACAAGCACAGCCCTGATTCCCAACGGCGGCAACGATGAGAACATCTTTGGACGCGCAATACCGGACAGCGTCGGCAAGAAGCGGATGGGATCTTCCCGAGGGGGCATCCTGGCCGCCGCTAATGTTGATGACGTGAGCCCCTTGTTGAGCCGCTTGCAGAATCGCGCGTGCCAGATCGATCTGCGAACAGGGTGTGACACCGCCACCGGGTTCATCCGTGAAAACAGGAACCACAAGACCGCGGCAGTGCGGAGCAAGGCCTGCAACAGGCCCGTCGTGCTGGGCAAAGATGACGCTGGCGATGTGGCTGCCGTGCTGTGAGGCGGGACTCTGATCGGCTAGGCCTGAAGCAAGAGTCTCTAGTCGCTGGAGGCTGGCACCGGCGAGACTCGGATGGGACTGATCGACCGGACCGTCGAGAACGGCGATACAGATGCGGGAATCGCCGCGCGTTTCTGCCCAAAGCTCCTTGAGTCCGGGGAGCGTCGCGACAGCGGCAATGTCGGCGGCTGCGATCATGATGCTGAGGCTCAACATTCGGCCTAAAGATGTTCTGCGACGGTGCTTACGTATCCCGAGACGGCAGGACTGCGTCCAATCCCTTTGCGCCGCTCCGGGGTTCACTCATGGAGTGAAAGTTCCTGTCGTGGCTTGCTTTCGGTTGCAGGCTACGCGCCGAGGCACTGCCGCTTTGGTGCGAGGCTTGCATCGCCACAAGACCGCGCACTGGCTGGATTCAGACAGCCACCAAAGTAATGCAACGAGCACCCGTTTTTGAAACAACGGGCTTCGTTTTTTTACATTGATCAAGCGTTGCCAACGTGAACCGGCCGGACGCGGCATTTCAACCTTTCTCGGGCCATTTGGCAATACCCGTTGGGCGAGATCTTCGAGATTTCGCGGTGCGATTTTCGCCTGAAAAAAAGGGCGTTTAAGGTGGTAGCTATAAAATTGCGGTTACACCACAATTCGCGATTTCGGCACTGGGGATGGAAGCGCCAAACTGGGTTGGAGTTGCGCAACGCATTGCGCCATGCAAGGGGCAAAAGGGCGGATGGGGTGTTTTCATAGCAAGCCGTTTCCAGCTGTTTTCAGCTGTCGCTCAAAAATGTCCGCTGGCGTTGCCTGAACATAGATACGTGCGTATACTATAGACGGCAGGGACATTTCGTCCGACCGCCTCGTGTGCGCGCATTTCTTGAAGGAGCACGTCATGATCGCTTCAATTCTGGTTTTGTGGGTCGGCTTGGCTAGCGGTGGCGGTTGTCGCTGCGAACGCGATTCCAAACCGACACCACCACTCCAACCACTCCCCAACTCACTCCTCAACGCACCACTCAACCACTTTCTACTCCTCGGCCAGGACGCGCCGGCCCGTGCCGTCGGCCTTGACCACGGCGGCGCGCATGGTCACGACGTTGACGTATCGCCCGCCAGGCAGGTCGGTGCGGAACTCGGTGTAGCCGATCAACAGGTCGGGCGGCGCTTCGACCGGTGGGCTTGATAGGAGGATGCCCGAGGCCAGAGCGGCCGCCACAAGCACGAGAGGAAGGTACCGCAAGAAGTGCATTTGGAACCCCCATATTGTGGCCGAACGCCCGCGGATGAGCCGCCGGCGCACTGCAGCCTGCACTGAGACTAGTCTCAACGACGCGCCGCGTCACTCCTGTGGTCCGAATTCGGACATGTCCCGATTCTGCGCTTTGGGCCGGCAATGAACCGCTGCCCGAACACACCGATCACCGTTTCCGCGGCAGCAGATCGACCTGCCGCTTCTTGGCGGCGGCGCGGACCCGCTCGGAGTCCGGGGTAAAGGACCGCATGTGGCATAAGGGTGTCGGGGCCTTGCACGATCCACTCGAGCATCGACTTCGCCTTGCCGGCCGGGGCCGCCGCCGCCGCGCGCGCGGCCGTCAGGATTTCCTTCGAATCGGTGAGCGACTTGAAATCGATGCTGTAGATAGGCAATGTCGTCCCGGGCGCCCCGGTCAGGAGGACCGCCCACGAGATCCAGCCGCCGCGGAGGACGAAATCTGCCTTGTCGAACCCCCCTCGGTTGCTACCCGCCGCATTCAGGCAGAGCAGCATCTCATCCCGGAGGTTGCGCCAGGCGGTGCCCCAGGGTTCAAACGGGGCTTCGCGCACGATGAATTTCAGTTCCTTGAACTTCTCTCCTTTGATCGTCTCCGTCACCCGGATGGTCACCTGGTTCCAGACGACGCCGTTTTCCCCCTTTTTGCTTACAATTTCGATCACCTCGCCGCGAATGACGAGGTCAGAGCCCATCACCGCTTGGTCGAGGCTCTCGTACTGGATGATGTCAGCCGAGGCGCGGTCAGGCACGGTCTGGACCAGAACAACGGCAACCGTGGCGATCAGCGCGAAACGGGACATGGCGGTCTCCTTTCGAGAATCTCCGGGACGGCCTTCTTCTTCCAAGACGGAAAAGCATCCTCAACCGTTTGCGCCGGGCCGCGCGAGCCACCCTTGGTTTCGCGGGGCGAAGGCAACATGGCCACCGCAATTGTTGCCGAACGACAAAGCTAAGCTGCCGCCGCCCACAGAGGCGACGACCTCACGAAAACAACTTGGCGGGCGGCGGTCAGCTTGAGCGAATTGTTCGGCCTTGGATGCTACTCCAAACCGTCCTCGCCCTTCAGCCAGAAGCACAGGCAGCAGCGGCGCGACTTCAGGAGGATGCTCGCCTATGTCGCATCCGAGATCGCCTTGCGTGCCATGAGCCGCCTCGGGGAATCACCTGGCCGCCGCCGAACGCCCGCGGATGAGCCGCCGGCGCGCCGCAAGGACTCGTGGCTAGCGAGGTTGGATAGTAACAGCAGCACAATCGCCATTCAAGAAAGTTCGATTTGGATTCGTATTCGGTCCAACGAATTCGGACATGTCCCAGTTTTGGACTCGTCGTATTTGACATTTTCCGGGGAGCGATCCGCGTTCGGCGGGCAAATACAAATAGAGACAAGGCAATTTTCCCCAGGCGAGCCACGCGATGTCGACCGCAGGACTGGCGCGAATGCTGGATCGATGGTCGGGACGGCCCGACGGCGAACTTGATTCGGGCTTACTCGCCCGGTTCCTGGGCGAGCGCGATGAGGACGCGTTTGCGGCGATCGTCCAACGGCACGGGGCGCTCGTGTACGGTACGTGTCGGCGCATCCTCGGGGACCGGCACGAGGCCGACGACGCGTTCCAAGCGGTCTTCTTTGTCCTCGCCCGGCGAGCCGGGGCGCTGCGCGGCGGCAGTGCCGGGCCGTGGCTGCACGGCGTCGCCCTGCGAGTCGCGAAGAAGCTCCGCGGGCAAATCGTCAGGCGGAGGTTGAGAGAAATGGCAGCGGCCAAATCCGAACGGGTCGAGGCGACGGAGCCCGACCACGATCTCCGGGCAGTCATCGACGAGGAACTCGCCCGGCTGGCCCGGCCGTTACGCGAGGTGCTGCTGCTGTGCGACCTCGGGGCACATTCGCACGCCCAGGCGGCGGAGTCGCTGGGGCTGGCGAAGGGCACGGTCACCAAGCGTCTGGCAAAGGCCCGCGAGCAATTGGCGACGCGACTTAGACGGCGCGGCGTCGCGCTCGGCGTCGGCGCCCTGTCGGCCCTGACCGCAACGCAGGCCCCGGCGTCGCTGCTCGCGCCATTGATCCGAGAAACGGCCAGGCAGGCGGTCGCGTTTTCCACGGGCACGGTCAGCGGCTCGATGGCAACTCAGGCTCTCGCGGAGGAAGTCATGCGTTCAATCAGGGCACGCGCGCTCAAAGTGTGGCTGTTCGTCGGCGTACTGGCGATGACGCTAGCCGGCGGCGGGCTGATGGTCGCAGGCCATCCGGACGATCAGAAGCCCGAAGCGCCGAAGGCGGATGCGAAGCCCGAGGCGGCAGCGGTCGGCACCGCTTGGCGGGAGACCTACACAGCCGAATTCCAGACCAGCCTGCCCGTGTCCGTGGCCTTCTCAGCGGACGGGACGACGTTGCTGACCGGCGATACGAACGGCGAAGTCATGGCCCTGAACTTGGCGGAGGAAACGCCGACGTACCGATGGAAGTCAAGGGCCGAAGGGTCGCACGCGGCGCTGGCCTACTCGGCCGATCCCGATCGCCGGCACATCTACGTCACGACCAAGGATGGCGTTCGCATCCTCGATGCGAACAAGGGAGGCGACCTCGACCGCATCACGGAACCGGACAGCAATCCGATCGCCATTGGCGTGTTCCCGGACAAGTTCGCTGCGAGGCTCCCGCAGCGGCAGATCGTGTTCGGCAACGCCCGCGGCTACTTCGTCAAGTCGTGGGCCGATCGTCTTGGCATGCCCGCCGATACCACGGGCGGCGTCGAGGTCAGCACCGTCGCAAAGGACGCGAAGCCGGCAGACATGGCCGCCGTGCCGCTCGCGGTCGATCCGAAGGGCAGCAGCGCGATCATGACCGGGCTGCGCGATGGGACGGGCCAGTTCACCGGCGTGAAGGGGAAAAACGTCCTGTGGGCCTATGTCTGCGGCAATTACTCGAAGGACAGTCCCGGCAATCGCATCATGGTCGGCCACACCGCGACCGTCGTTTGCGCCGCGTGGGCGAAGGAAGGCGGCACGGCCGTGACCGGCGACGCCGACGGCCGCGTAATCGTCTGGGACGCCAAAACGATGAAGGAAGCCCGCCGTGTCGAGCTCGGCGGCCGCGTCCTGGCTGTTGCGATTTCGCCCGACGGCACGCACACCGCCGCGTTCGTCCGCGGCAAGCCGGGGGCCGAGGTCTACGTGTGGGAGACCGCGAAGCCTGCGAGCGGACTGAAGCCGATCCATACCCAGCTCGGCGATTTCGGCGGCGAGCCGTACGGCAGCTTGACATTCTCCGCCGACGGCAAGCGGCTCGCCGGCTGCGCGATCGACAAGAAATGGCTCCCGCACAAGCCCAACTCGTTTCTCCCCGGCCAAATCCACATCTGGAAGCTCGACGCCGAGCCGAAGGCCCAAGCCGCGCCGAAGCATCAATACACGATCCCATTGCCCAAAGGCAGTTCGCCGAACTTCGTCGTCCTCGACAACTTCACGATCATCACGGCGGCGACGAAGGAAGGAGCCATCGATCTCCGCAACATCCGAAACGGCGAGATCCAGGCCCGGTTCGTTCTCGGCAACTTTGCCGTCGGGCGAATCAAGCTCTCCTCGGACCGCAAGTGGCTGGCGATCGAACAGCATGCCGTTGGGAACAATGTGCCGTCCCTGCAGTTCGACGTCGGCGTGTACGAGTGGCCGAAGATGCTGAAGGCCAGAGCTCAGGTTCTCGCTGAGCCCGATGGCTTGAAGTGGATGACCGACTTCGAGGACCTCGTGCTGCTCCCGTTTGGAAACTTTCGGGATGCTGTAGGAGAGGGCAAGGTGGACC
>JBGQCZ010000189.1:0-8389 GCA_041495645.1 Gemmataceae bacterium
CAAAATCCACACATGCTAATCTCCTAACGTGGGTTTCTTTTACCCGGGCGGGGCGCTGGGCGACCCGCGCGCGAGGCCGCGCTGGGGTCGCCAAGCTCCCCTCGCGGCTAAACGAATCTGATCATGGATCACTTCGGGATTTCGATCCCTTTGGTTGCGGCCTGTTCGCGGATAATCAGCTTGAGTGCTGTATCGAGCTGCTTGTCCGATGCAGTCGCATTCTTCTTCATTTCTTCGCCCAAATACTTCCCCCGCTTGGCGCTGACGTCGGCGATTTCGTCTTGCACCTTCTTGCGTTCGGCGATTTTCTTTTCGATAAACGCCTTGCGTTCCTCGGGCTTCATCTTTTTGAGTTCCTCGGGCAGTTCGTTCTCGGGAACCTTGGTGATGTCAAACGTCTTGTCCTCCATGCAGCGGCAGACCAGGCACCAGTCCGAATTCTTGTAGAGTGCTCCGCCTTTGGTGGCGACGCGGCTGGCGGCGGCGGGCGCGCCGGCCAACTGGGCATTCTTGTCTTGCTCGGCCTGGTTTTCCTTCTTAGAATCTCCGCCGCGGCCATAGGCTACATACGTTGCATTCAACCGTGTGTTGAGCGTCAGCAAGTCCTTGTCGAACGGCGTGTTGATCTGCACTACCTGCTGATTGTGCTCGATCATGGCGTATTTGCCGTTCGCGTCGGTTGAAAACTGCTTCCAACCCAGTTCCTCGCCGGGCTTGCCCCAGTTGCAATAAATGGTGTTAATGATCACGCCCTTTTCCTTCGCCAGAGCGGCGACATCCTTCAACTGCACTTGCTTGTCCTGGTCAACCGGCTCGTTGCCGCACACGAAGATGAGCCGCAGCGCGTTCTTGTCGTCGGACCATTTTTGCTGCACCAACGCATCGCGGCAGACGCGGGCGACGTATTCCTCGCCGCCATTGATCGTGAGGGCGTTGAGCTTCTTGTAAACTTCATCGAGGTCGGTGGTCAGGTCGATTTCCTTGCGGACCCATCCGGCCTTGGGGTCGTAGGTCGTGTGGCCGTAGCTGTAGAGGCTGACGCGTAGTTGCGGCGTCGGTTTGACTCGGGCCAACTCATTTACAAGGTCCCAAAGCTTGATCTTGGCCGAATTGACCAACCCCTGCATGGAGCCGGACACATCCAGGCACAGAACGACATCAACGGGCTTTCCTTCGCCGGCCGGGACGGCGTGAGACGGGGCAACAAACGCGGCAGAGCCGGCGACAAACATCGCGGCAGCCAACAACCGAACGGGGGTGCGAATCATCTGATACTCCTGTCCGATGGGGGGATCGAAAGTCACAATAGTCTCTAACACACAAGACGAGAAACGGCATTGGAGCGTTTGCAGCCGCTACTTGGCGTTCAAGCCAAACAGGCGGTAGTTCGAACGTGCATGAAATCAATTCGCATGCGGGCATTCTACCTGAACTGTAGTTTTCTCGGTGTAACAAGATCGTAACTGATTGGCCACCATTGCAATTAGAACCCTGCGTCGGCCAACCGCCGCACCAACTCCGCATAATCCGCGACGCGATCGCGCCAGCGGCCGCGAAGCCGTTCGTAAGGGTTCGGCATGTTGATGAGATTGAGATGATCGCCTTCCCACACCGTGAGGCTTTCGCCGTAAGTGGCGGATTTGACCGAAACTACCCCGTCGTTTGCTCCCTCGGCGCGTTCGACGACGCCAAACGACGGCCACCAAGCTGGCCGACACCAGAACCGTTCGCATTGCCCCGCCACCGAAAAGTAGCGGACGTGCGGCGAATCGGGAGTGCGCTCGTTGAATGCCCGGCACGCGCTCGTGGTCAGGTCGCGAAAGGCCTGTGCGGGAGTGCCGAACGTTAGCAACCACGGTTGCACGAACAGTTCCAATCGCCGCAGGCCCCAGTCGGCTACCGGGCTGCCGCGATGCGGAGTGCCGATGGTCGTAAGCGAATGCACGCGCTCCGCCATATTCAAATGCGTGATCAGGTATCGCGAATCCAGCCCGCCCATGCTGTGAGCGATGAGGTGAACGGATTGGCCGGGGGTCTCGCGATTAAGGAATTGCTTCAACTGTTCGGCGCGTTCGGCGATGCCGCGCGTGGGGCTGAGTCGCGGCACAAGAACGCGGTTGCCGGCGGCGCGAAGATGGCTCGCAATCCCGCGGAAGTACTCGGCCAGCGTGCGCCCGGCGAATCGAAACTCGTCGTAACCCAACAGGCCGTGGATCAGCACGATCGGATCGCGCAAGACGGGAACGGTCATGGCCGGGGCCGGGGCAGGGGAGTATGAATGCCGATTGGACCTACTCGATTCTACGCACCAGGAAACGATTATGCCAATCAGCAAAGCGGAACCGGGCAAGACTCGCGTGGGCTGGATCGGCACCGGCGTCATGGGCCGGTCGATGTGCCAGCATCTGATGACGAAGGGCTACAAAGCGACGGTTTACAATCGCAGCCGCGACAAAGCCCAAGCATTGCTCGACGCGGGGGCGGCTTGGGCCGACACTCCGAAAGCGGTGGCCGAGCGCTCCGACGTGGTCTTCGGCATCGTCGGCTTTCCGCCGGACGTGCGCGAAGTGTTTCTCGGCGCGAACGGGGCCTTGGCCGGCAGCAAGCCCGGCACCGTGCTGGTGGACATGACCACCAGCGAACCCAGCCTGGCCGTGGAGATTTTCAACGCGGCCAAAGCGAAGGGCGTACTGGCGCTCGACGCGCCGGTTTCGGGCGGCGACGTGGGTGCCAAGAACGCGGCTTTATCGATCATGATCGGTGGCGACAAGGAAGTAGTCGAGGCCGTCGCGCCGCTCTTCGAATGCATGGGCAAGACGATCGTTCATCAGGGGCCAGCCGGCTCCGGGCAGCACACCAAGATGGTCAATCAGATTCTGATTTCCACCACGATGATTGGCTTGTGCGAAGCGCTGCTCTATGGATTCAAGGCGGGATTGGAATTGGAAACGGTCTTCAAATCGGTTTCAGTCGGAGCAGCCGGCAGCAAGTCGCTCGAGCTGTACTTCCCGCGCATCATGGCAAGAAACTTCGAACCGGGCTTCTATGTCGAGCACTTCATCAAAGACATGGGAATCGCGTTGAAGGAAGCCGAACGGATGAACCTATCGTTGCCGGGATTGGCGCTCGCGAAACAACTCTACGAAGCCGTGCGGGCACAGGGTTACGGGCGAAAGGGCACCCAAGCGCTGATGTTGGCGCTGGAGCATTTGTCGAACGTGAAGCGGTGAATGGCGAGCCAGAAGCGTAAGCGCCTGGAGTGAGCATACGTGGCTTTGCGGGATGCTCACTCCAGGCGCTTACGCTCCTGGCTCGCCAATTACGTTCACCACGCGGCGCCGCCGTTGCTGTCGGTGACGGGTTGGCCGAAGCCGACGTGTTTCTTTCTGCGCGGCGTAGTTAGTTCCTTGCGGTTGATTTCGAGCTGTTTCACCGCCGCGTGCCAGTTCCATTCGTCGCATTCCATGTAGTGCATGATCAGCAGGTTCTTGATCTCTTCCACTTCGGCGAACGAGAAACCATCGGTGCTGGCCACTGCCGAGTTGAGATCCAAGGCGGCGCGGATTTCCGGGTGCCAGCGTTCCATCAGTTCGCGACGCAGTGCTGCGTTGGGCGGATTGAACTCCAGCACCAGATCGATGCGGCCCGGCCGTTTGAAAGCCCGGTCGATCAATTCCAGGGCGCAATTGGTCGTAAAGACAAAGACCACGCCTTCGTTGACTTCGATGCCGTCGAGAGCGGACAGGAACACGGCCTGATCTTCGGATTCGTGGACAGTTTCGCGATCGCGCAGGGCGAGGTCCATGTCGTCGAAGAAGACAATGCCGCGGCGTTCAACGCTGAAGAGTTGTTCGATGCTGTCGTTGCCGCGGGCGTGACGATAGGCATCGGGCGTGACCAGACGCCATTCCCAAAGCCGGCGGCGGCATTCCTGCCAGATCCAACGGCAAGCACTGGTCTTGCCATTGCCGGGCGGTCCCATGAGCAGGATGCCGCGGCGGGCTCGGCCACCAAAGGCCTTGATCCGCCGTAGATTCGGCCCTTCGAGGTAGCCGATGGTGTTCTGCCACAGCGTTTCGGTTTGTTCCTGGGGCAGCACCGGCGCTTGGCTCGGCGGCTCCGAATCCCGGCGGCAACGAAGGGCCACGCGATAGAGCTTGCGGTAATCGGCCTTGCCAACGGCTGTGAACACGAAGGCCCAATTATTCTGTTGAGTGCTATAGCCGAACAGCACGCGGACGAAGCGAATGCCTTCGATCTCGTAGACGCGCATGCCGATATTGACGCCGTCGAATTCGCGGCGGTTGGATGGGTCCCAATCGCGGACTAGAACGCCGTCGACCGGGAAAAATTCGCGTTTCTTGGCCTTGAGCAGCAGCGGTTCGTGGAACTCGCCGAGGTTGATCACGACGGGATCGGCCAACCCGGCATGTTCGGCCGCCAGGTCGAGCAAGAAGCGGTGGTCGGCGGAGTATTGTCGCATTCGGCTTTGGGTCATGTCGCTCATGTTGTCGCGTCGTCGTGGCAGCGGTTATTTAGGTGATGCCGCGTTGATCTTACCAGCCCCGCGCGGATTTGGTAAGTATGAAGGAAGATTCACTTATTGGAGAGCCTTGAACCATCGAAGGTTCGGGAGTCGAGGCATGGCCGAAACTGACGTCCCAACGGCATTATACCAATCGCCGTTTCGCCGCCACCAAACGCGCGAAGTGGCGGTTGGTAACGTGATCGTCGGCGGCGATAATCCGATCGCCGTTCAATCGATGACCACACCCGATACCAGCAATCTCGAAGCCGTGCTGAAAGAAATTCATCGCCTCGAAGAAGCCGGTTGCGAAATCGTTCGTGTCACCGTTCCCAAACCTGACGACGCGGCCGTCCTGTCCGAAATCAAGCGGCGGATCAAGATTCCGCTCATTTGCGACATTCACTTCGACTACAAGATGGCCCTGGCGGCGCTCGATCACCCGATCGACAAGATTCGCATCAACCCCGGCAACATTCACGGCATGGACCGGTTTCGCCAAGTCGTTCGCAAGTGCAAGGACAAGGGCGTGTCGATGCGCATTGGCGTCAACGCCGGCAGCCTCGAAAAAGAATTCGCCATAAAGTACGGCTTCCCGTGCCCGCCGGCCATGGTCGATTCGGCCCTGCGCTATATCGAAATCGCCGAGAACGAAGGCTTTCACGACATCATCGTATCGCTCAAGTCAAGCGACGTGCAAACCGTCGTCGAAGCCTATCGGCTCTACGCCAGGCAAGCGAATTATCCTACGCACATCGGCGTGACCGAGGCCGGAAAAGCGCCCTATGCGGTCACGAAGTCCGCATGCGGGCTGGGCCCGATTCTGCTCGACGGCATCGGCGATACCATTCGCATCAGTCTCTTGGGCGATCCGGTGCCGGAAATCGCGGCAGCGTACGACATTTTGCAAGCGACTGGCCGGCGCGTGCGCAAGCCGGAGCTGATCGCCTGCCCGACCTGCGGCCGGTTGGCCATCGATCTCGAAAAGATCATCGCCGAATTGGAAAAGCGGCTCAAAGGCCGCACGACCCCCATAAAAATCAGCGTGCTGGGTTGCGTGGTCAACGGCCCCGGCGAGGCGCGCGAGGCCGACATCGGCATTGCCGCCGGCGACGGCAAGGGCATGATCTACCGCAACGGCGAAATTATCCGCAAAGTGCTTGAGGCGGACATGGTCGATGCGCTGATGGAAGAGGTCGACCGCTGGGAAAAAGAACACGCCAATGGCAACGGGAACGGTCATGCCATCGGCCGCAAACGCCTGCCGCTGGTGTGATCTCTCTTGAAACCGGCCGCAAACGACCGAAGATAGCGGTTTCGACTCGATCAAACTCCAAGGAGCGATTTCATCATGGCCAGGACCAGTGCGAAAATGGCCCGCAAGCGCCGGCGCATCCGAGCCAAGCGCCTGCGGCACTTAAGAAAGACGCGCACCGGCTGGAAGACGCAATAAGAACTTGAATGAACCCCAATCTGATTCGCGATGCATTACGGCAAACGGCGCCTGGTCCTGCCTTGCGAGCCGTTGTCATGAAATTCGCCGGGGCTGGAAACAGCCGGGAGCAGATTATTGAGGTTTTCGAAGCGTTCCTCAGCGATCTGCGTTCTCAAGACGCAAATAATGAATCCGCTGAGGATCTGATCTTGGATACGCTGGATGCACTTCACGGCTGGCGCCATCCTTCCGCCGCTTTACTGAACGACGAGCGTGTTTGAACAGCATTTCCCTCTCCAATCGTTGCCGCGTGCTTGAAATTCAGTCATAATGGCCTGCACAGAAGCATTGTTCAGGCGCACGGATCTTTTCACATGGCGATTGTCATCCGCTGTCCCCACTGCGAATGCGCATACACGCTCAAGGACGACCTCGCCGGCAAGCGCGTCACCTGCAAGAACTGCCGCAAGGTCTTTCCGGTGCCGGCCGCGTCGCCCGCGCCCGTCAATGCCGCCGCGGTGTCCAAGCCAACTTTGGACACCGAACAATTGGCCCTCGCGGCACTTTCTGAATCTCTGCCCGAAGCAGCCTCTAAGCCTGAAGCCGAAACGGCCCAAGCGAAAATTCCCGCCAAGTGTAAGCATTGCGATTTTGAGAATCTCTTCGAAGCGCGCATGGCCGGCAAGAATGCCCCGTGCCAGAACGAGGAGTGCCGCAAGATCATCAAAGTCCCCGAACTCGTCAAAGCCGAAGCCAAGGATTGGCGCAACGTGGCCAAGCGGCCGTCTCTGGCGAAAGTCGATCCCGGCGATCTCGAAGGCGCCTGGGGCAATGCCCAGACCCAAGCCGTCAGCCGCGAAGCCATCGTTCAAGCCGAGGCAGACCGCGTCGATGAGGAAGAACCTGTCTCGTGGGGCAAGCGCATCGTCTATGTTCTTGTGGGGGCCGGGGTGCTGCTGGTGGGCGTTGTTGTCGTGACGTGGGGCCTGCGCATGCGATCCGAAGGCAAACAAGACCGGGCGATCAAATTGGCGTTGGAATATGTCGATCCCAAATCCAAGTTGCCGAAGCTCAAGAAAGAGCCCGCCGGGCTGGTGCATTTGCTCTCCGGCGAGCATGAACTGAGCCGCAACAAGCCGAAGGAGGCCAAGGACCATTTCGTCGCCGCGCGCAGCGCGCTCGACGCGGGCGGAAACAACTCGGCGGAGCGCTGCGCCGCGTTGATCGAGATTGCGGCGGGAATGGCCGAACTCGCCGGCCCCAAGGCGGACGTGGAGGCAGGCACGCGGCTCGATTGGGACAAGGACAAGGTCAACGCCGAACTGCGCTCGACGCTGTCGAAATTGCCGGCGCTTCCCGGTGAAGAATTCCGCGACCTGCGCGCCTATGCGTTTCGCAAGCTTGCCCGCAATCTGGGAAAAGGCGAACGTGCGACGGCGGTCGGAGCGCTGGCTGCCATCGCTCCTGAAGATGAACGCAGCGAACTCTGGGCGGTGATTGGGCTTGAACTCCTGGCGCTTGGCCAGCGCGAAGAAGCCGAGAAGCTCGCGAAACTGGCGTCGGGCGGACGAAAGGAAGGCGCGTCGTCGTTGGTCGCACTTTGGTTGGCAATCGGCTCGCCTGATGCCGCCGAGGAAAAGAAAAAGATGGGTTCGGACAAAGCTCGGGAAATCGCAACGATCCCAGCCGGGACCAAAGAGGCGGTGATCGCTCCCTTCGCGCGGACCGGGTATGCTGAGGGCTGGGCTCGACAAGGGAATCTTGACAAGGCTCGCGCACTCGCGTGGTCAGGTAAGCCGGAAGAGGCGCTGCGAGCCGGGACCGCGTTGGCGGGCGTTGCCATCGAAGTGAATCCCGGCGATACCGCCGACCTCGAACGGTGCGCAATGTTGGTCGAGACCGACTTGAAGAACAAGGCCGTGTCAGGTTGGCTTTTGATGCGGCTAGTTGACCTGAGCACCCGGGCGAACAAACCCGATTTCGCCGCGAAGTTTGCCGCCGCGATTGCCGATCCCGGCTTGAAGGCCTGGGCCAATTACGAAGCGCTGCGTGCCCGTTTGAAGGCAACGGATAAACAGACGGCCGATTGGAAAGACGCTAACGAAGTCGGCGGCCCGGAACGGCTCGCTCATTGGCTGGCCTGGGCAGCAATTGCCCGGCACAATGCCGGCGCAACCGGCGGCGCCGGCGTGATGAAAGAGATCAAAGGCTGGGACGACTCTCAGAAGCCGTTCGGATATTGCGGCGTGGCGTTGGCGGAGAGATAGATGCGACCAATTCTCTTGGCGAGCGTCGAGGCGTAATCCCCACCTGGTTTGATTATAAACCCCCTCCGGCTTAACCCACCACCCAACCCACAAAAAGAGGGAATAGAATAAAACCAAAGAAATACAGGCCTTAAATAGTGAAAAAAAAGTGAAAGCCGTGGA
>JBGQCZ010000190.1:0-8380 GCA_041495645.1 Gemmataceae bacterium
ATGCAAACCGGGGACAACAATCTGACGCGGACGGGCATGTTCATCGGCACGGTCCTGTTCGCGTCGCCGGAACAGATCAAGTGCGAGACGCTGGATCAGCAGGCGGACGTCTACTCCGTCGCCGCAACGCTGTATTACCTGCTTACTGGCAAGGCCCCGTTTTCGGACGTTGATGCTCTGGCGGCCACGGCCCGAATCGTCTCTGAAGATCCGCCGCCGATGCGCTCGCTGCGACCGGACGTGCCGGAAGCGCTCGATCGCATCGTCTTGCGCGGGCTCGCACGCGACAAAGCCAACCGCTGGCAAAACCTCGATTCACTTCACGCGGCGCTGATGCCGTTCATTCCAGGGCAAATGCCCGTCGGGGCGATCGGTTACCGATTCGGCGCCTATCTAATCGACTGGCTGATTCTAACCGTGATTCAGACAGTTGTCGCGTTGACGGTCCTCGGTCGGAGGTTGAATTCGGAAGAACTGACCGGCGAAGAAACGGCCTATGGACTGTTGATCGGGTTCTGCTTCTTCATGGCCTATTTTGGCCTGTGCGAGCGTCTGTTGGGCTTTACGGTCGGCAAATGGGTGTTTCGACTGCGGGTGTCGGAAGCCGTCGGGGCGGAGCGGCCGTCCTGGATCCGCGTGGCATTGCGCACCGGCGTATTTTGGCTCAACATGAACCTGGACACCCTTCTGGTATTGCCAATAGTCATCGTGTTCAGGCCCAATTTGAAATCGGGCAAGGCGCCGTCGCAGCACGACCTGATCTTGGCCTTCGTGATCATGGCGGTGCAACTCGGCGGATTTGTGGTGAAGTGCGTGTTGCCGCTGACGACGATGCGGCGGCGCAACGGCTACCGAGGACCGCACGAGTTTGCCAGCGGCACCAGGGTCATTCAGATTCCCGAGAAAGGACTCGGACCGTCGTTTCAACACGTCGAATACTCGCTGCCGCTGTCATTGCCGGAGGGACTGCCGGTCAAGATCGGCTCGTTCGCGATCCAAGGCGCGATTCGTTGGGACGACCAAGAGAAAATGTTGCTGGCGGACGATCCGATGCTGGGGCGGAAGGTGTGGATTTGGCTGCGGCCGACGACCGAGTCGGATTTGGACGAGACGCGCCGCATGCTGAGCCGGCCCACGCGCATGCGCTGGGTGGCGTCCGGTCTGGAAGGCAACTGGAAGTGGGACGCGTTTCTCGCGCCCACGGGTTTTCCGTTGTACGAGGCGATTCGACAAACGGGCCCGCTTGATTGGTCCGCGGCCCAGCCGGTTATCGAGCAATTGATCGAGGAATTGGCAGTCTCCGCCGATGAAGGGACCTTGCCGACGCCCCTGACTCAAGAAAACGTCTGGGTGTATAAGTCGGGCCGCCTCAAGCTCGTGGGCAGCATGATTAGCCGGGAATGCTCGACCGTTCCGGCGCCGGAAGACACCAGCGATGACGCGGTTCGCGGCCTGATCGCGAACGTTGCCGCGTTGATGCTCGAAGGAAAACCGCGCGGGCCTGCACAGTCCGGCCCAATTCGAGCACCCCTGCCGCGCGGCACCGCAGCGGTGTTGAATCGCTTCTGGGACCAGAGTCGGCAGTTCAAGAGCCTTGGTGGAATGCGTAAGGCGTTGGGTCAGTTGCGCGAGCGCCCGTCGCGAGTCAATCGGCCGCGGCGGATCATTAACGTGCTGATCCTGGCCCTGTTGGCAGTCGTGCCATTCTCGTGCATTTGGTCCATCCTTTTCTTCGGGCCGGTCTTCATACCGTACTTCCATCTCGTGGACCTCGAGCGAGATAATCGAAACCTCGAATTCACTGCTCAGGTGGATCTAGCAGCGAATCTGCTTCGTCCCGACCCGATCGAACGAATTGAAGGCGTTCGACAATACTCGGAAGATTTGGAGCACTTCGAGAAGGCGCGGAAAAACGCCGAGAAGCACCGACGTTTTTACGAGGCGCGTTTGCGCTGGTCGAGTTTCATGGTCCGCCGAGCATTGGTGCAACAAGAGGAAATGCAGAGCCAATTGTCGCAAGAACGCGAATATGGTCGTTGGCTGCGCATGTACGGCCGTTTCGACCACGATGTAGAGTATCCGTTCAAATTCATGCCGTTGTGGATTGCACTGCCGGCGCTGCTTGTTGTCCCGGCGTTTTGGATCGTGTGGGGCTTCATCAGTCGCGGCGGGTTGGCCTTGTACTTCAATGGCATGGAATTGGTTCGCCGCGACGGTCGCAAAGCGTCGTTTCTCCAATGTCTGTTGCGCGGGTTGCTGTTTTGGACGCCGTTGATGGCCATGTGGGGAGTGTCGATCATTGCCGACGTCGATTATTGGTCGCATTGGCAGGATTCCGACCCGTCTGCCGGCGACTGGTTGATGTTGTTGTCGTGGGTGTTTTGGTGGGGTGGAGTCGTTTTGTTGGCAGTCTACTTCGCGCTCATAGTCTGGCGTCCGGAGCGATCCTGGTATGATCGCTTAGTCGGGGTTTGGATCATGCCGCGTTGAGGAATCATCATGAATCGCGTCCGTTTCGTGTTGGTCGGCGGATTTCTGGGCGCGGGCAAAACCACCACGCTGGCTCGGCTGGCGCGTCATTACCAAAGCCGCGGCCAGAAGGTCGGCATCGTCACCAACGATCAAGCGCAGAATCTGGTCGATACCAATAGCCTGCGGGCGCAGGGTCTCGCGGTCGAGGAAGTGCCGGGCGCGTGCTTCTGCTGCCGGTTCGAGGATCTCGTGGCCAAGATTGGTTCGCTTCAAGCGGGCGAGCGGCCCGATGTGATCCTCGCCGAACCGGTCGGCAGTTGCACTGATTTGGTCGCCACGGTCGTGCAGCCGCTGAAGGATTTGTACGGCATGCGGTTTTCCGTCGCGCCGTATCCGGTGCTTTTCAAGCCGAGTCACGGGCAGAAGATCCTTGGTGGCGCCGAGTCCGGTTTCTCGCCGAAAGCATCTTATATCTTCCAAAAACAGCTTGAGGAAGCCGATGCCATCGTCCTAAACCGAATCGACGAACTCTCGCCGGCCGAAGTGGCGGAACTTTCCGCGCTGGTGATCCGTCAATACCCTCAGGCGACTATCCTCAAGATCTCCGCGAAAACCGGGGCCGGCTTTGAAGCCCTGACTGAACTACTGGACCAGGAGGGAGCGTTTGGCCGCCGCATTTTGTCCATCGACTACGACACCTACGCGGAAGGCGAGGCCGAACTCGGCTGGTTGAACAGCAGCGTTCAACTGACGGCGGAAAAAGCGTTCGACCTCGACGCTCTGCTGATGGAGATCATCAACGGAATCGGCTCCGCGATGCGGCGGCTTGGCGGGGAAGTGGCCCATCTGAAAGTCATCGGGATTTCCGACGCCACTTATGCCGTCGCCAATTTGGTGAGCAATACTTCGACAGCGGAGTTATCGTTGCCCGCTAAGTCTGAAGTGGATTCGGTCGATCTCGTTGTGAACGCCCGGGTCGCGATCGATCCCGAGGATTTGCGCCGCGAAATGGTGCGAGTTGTTGAAACCGCGGCGGGCCACGTTGGTGCGAAGGTCGAGTTTCGGCAAACGCAGAGCCTTCGCCCCGGCCGGCCGGTTCCGACTCACAGGTATACGCAGCCCGTCGGTTGAAGGGCAACGGAACTTTCGCGATGATCACGCGTTAGATCAAATAGCCCGATTCTCTCAAAGGTGTCCGATGAACAAGATTCTCGCTTTTGCCGCCTGCGGATCGCTCCTGTTCGCCTCCGCGAGTTTCGCCAGCAAGGCCGATGACGCCGCCAAATACACAAAGGTTCTTCAGACCACCAAAAGCCCGTCCGAGAAGATCAATGCCGTCCACGAAATCGGCAAGCTTGCCACGGTCAACAAATCGTACGGCAAGGAAGCTCTCCCTTACCTCTTCGACGCGTGCAAGGACAAAGACGACAAACTGCGTGCCGCCGCCGCCGACGCGCTGGGCCGTGCCTATGGCGATGACGATTCCAAGGCCGTGGACGTGCTTCAAGATTTGCTGAAGAACGACAAGTCTGAACCCGTTCGGATCGCCGCGATCAACGGTCTGGTTGCTCAGGGACAGAAGTCCAAGGACGCGATCCCGACCTTGCGGAAAATCGCGCAGGAAGACGCCAAGTCGCGGTTGGGCAACGCGGCGCGCAACGCCGTGCGAAATCTGACGCAGAAATGAGTTCGGGCACAATGGCGGGCGACGAAACCATCGTCATCGCTTACCGAACCACGCTCGAACGCGGTCCCAAAAGCCCGGCGGCCGCATCTCGCCATTCATGAATCGATTCAAATCCTCCGCCAATTCTCCCGCACTTCCGTAGCGCCGGGCCGGCTCTTTCTCCAGGCATTTCAGGCAAATTGCGTCCAACTCCCTCGGCACCTCGCGGCACACCTCGCGTGGCGGGCGCGGCTTGTGAAAACGCACGGCGTCCAGCACCTTGACCAATGCTTCATGGCGAAACGGCGGTTGGCCGGTGAGCAGGTCGTAAAGGATCGCGCCCAGGGAATAGACGTCGGTCGGCGGGCCGACTTCGCGGCTGCGGCCTTCGGCTTGTTCCGGTGACATGTAATCCGGCGTGCCCAGGACCGCGCCCGTCTTGGTGGTGCTGGTTTCGGCGTCGAGCCGTTTGGCCAGGCCGAAGTCGGTGATCTTGGGGACGCCGTCGTCGGTCAAAAGGATGTTCGAAGGTTTCAGATCGCGGTGGACGATGCCGCGTTCGTGGGCGAACTGCATGGCCCGCGCGAGCGACCGCACATACTCGGCAGCCTGCCGCGGCGGTTGCGGTTTTCCGCCGATCTGCTTCGCCAGGTTTCCACCGCCCAGGTATTCGAGCGACAGGAATAGCTGCCCGTCGTGTTCGATGATGTCGAAGATCTGCACGATGTGCGGATGCTGAAGCTGGGCGACGGCTTCCGCTTCGGCCCGGAATCGCTTCACCGCCTTCGCACTCGCGCCCGGCCCGCCGATCAGCATCTTGAGCGCAACGAGCCGATTCAGTTTCGCTTGCCGGGCCTTGTAGACGACGCCCATGCCGCCGCGGCCGATCTCGCCGTGAATCTCGAACCCCGGCAGCGCCGGCCAGGGGCGAGCGAAATCGTCGTCGTGCGAGGAATCGTCGCGCGACGTATTCGGCTCCAGGCTCGAGAACCGCTCGGCCAGCCATTCGCCCAGATGCGGAAACCGCTTGCGATACTCGGCCGCGTCGAGCGTTTCGCCGGCCTCGCGCCGCAGCGAAATCTCGCCCGCCACCAACGCCCGCTGAGCCGTCGCGTCGGACCGCAGTTCCGGGTAGTGCTCGGAGTAGGCTTCGACGGTGAATCGTTGACCTTGCTGCCAGCGCAGACGCTGGTCGCCGCAGAGCATTTCCGCAAGCCCGCCGGGATCGCCGATCTTCGTGTTATCGCTGGAGTCGCTCATCGCTATCGACAAGGTAAGCAACCCGCCCGATTTGAGCAATGCGGATTGGCGCTTTCGCCGTAGGGAATAAACTCCATCTAACGGCTTCCTAAAGTTAATTGGTTCGTAACTGGGGGCGGGCGAATGAAAAAGAGTGTTCGTGTTCTAATCTGGCTGAGTTTGGGCCCGATGTTTTGTTGCGGGGGATGTAGCATATTTTGGTTCTCGCAGTCGCGATCCTACACGCGCGTAGACCTGGAAAAGCCGAATGAGACCCAAGACGTCCTGCTACAGAACGACAATTGGACGGACAAGAATACGACCTTCAATGCTGATTTGATTGACCGCCGTCCGATGGAGCAATGGCAAATCAACCAGAGTGACGCGGTTGTAACTCTGGATATCGATCTGGAAGTTCGCGACTCCGAAACGCATTTGATGGAATTGCATCCTTCCTACGCCGCTGCAATCCGCGCTGCTAAGGCCAAGTTGCCCCGAGGTTACACGATCTTGCCCTCGGTGAATCTCTTTGACGCGAAATGCAAACAGTTCGACGACGGGTTATATGCCGCCCTGGACCAAGCCTATTATCGCGGTTTGAATGACAAGTTGCGCAGCGTCGTTAAACTGGTCAAACGGATTCTGGACAGGCTCGGTCCGGAGGGCGAAGCCGCTTCATTTCTGGCGGCTGGGTTGGAACTGGTGGGTGAGGAATCCCATTGCAGCGATCGCAATGCAAAAGAGCGATATTTGAAGGAGTTTCACTCGAACGAAGTGTCCTCCAAACCGATCAGTTTTTATTCATGGAACGATGCGCTTGGGAAGTGTTTCGTTTTCTTTCGATTCTTCCAACGGGAATTCGCCGCCGATGAATTGGTTCCGCAGCAGGTCGCAAAAGTTCTTTCGGCTGACGGCCACTTGTTCGAGGAATATCGCCGGGCGATCACGTTTTACGAGAAACTGACCAACCGTTCGCGAGTTTCGACGCTACTCGCGCTGGCCGCCGCTCCGAACACGGCGCGAGAATTGGGTAGAGTGGCGTTTTTTCCACCATCGACATCACGTGAAGTGGTGTTGTTTGAACAACTTTTTCCTCTTGGTCTACCTCCGAACTCCGACCTGATGCGCGAATTGATTAAGCGGATTCGAAACGGCGCGGTCGATCTTGCTCCGAAGCCATCGAGCGGCTGGTACGAGTATCAGGTGTATGCGTTGGAAACGTTGCTGTTGCCCGAGAAAGCACCGGAGCACAACAAGTTGTTCTTGACGCGGGCTTACAAAGAACGGATGACCGAAGCATTCAAAGCGCTGATCACCAAACGGCGAGAAACGCACGTGCGGCAACTTGGACCGTCGCTGGCTTGTGATGATTCAAATCCCGACCGGCCACCAATCCCCACGGGCATTTCGCCTAGGCTCCGGATCGAGCCGAACCCAACGTTCTATTTGCGCACCGCACGTGCTTATGACTTTCTGCTGAGCTTTCTGGAAACAACGATCGGCGCTGAATCGCTCGCACAATTGCATGGATTGCGGCAAGAGGGTGTAAGACCGCGGACGCTCGCTAACGAGCTAATGAGCATTCGCGATCTCGCCTACGGTGCCTACCTAGTGAGTTGCGAAGACATCGGCGTGCGCCCAGCTTTTCTCAAAGACGAGCGAGTCGATGTCGTGGCCTGCTACAAGGTCGCCGACAACTGGCTTGCGTCGTTTGTGGACGATCCTGACTTGGCCGTTGATACACGGTCGGCGGTTCCGATTTATTTGGATCCGGGTCGAGACAAGACGCGATTATGGGCAACGCTTGGATTACGCATGGCGAAGCTCGAAGCGGCTTTCGGCAATGGCGGAATTCATACGGTCCGCGTCAAGCTTCCTGCCGAAACCGAGTGGCAGAAGGTGGATACATGGCGATTGGGAAAATCCTATTATTTGATCCCCGGCGATGAATTTGCCGAATTCGATTTGCGCGGATTGAAATCATTGACGCGGACGGAGTTTCGCGCAGTGTGCGACAAGTACAAAACGAAGCCTGAAATCATCCGCGCGCTGAACGATCGCTGAATCGATGCTCGCAAAGGTCGTGCTGTGGCGGCTCCGGTGAGTCTTCCAGGGCCCGGTCCTGAATCGCCACGGTTTTTGTGGCGGGGGAGCTTGGCGACGCGAGCGCGGGGGCCAAACCGCGCTCGGGTCGCCAAGCTCCCCTCGCGGCTAAACGGGGATGGGCAGGGAGATTGAAAAGGTTCAAGGCGAGCCACGGAGCTTGTCCCGTGGCTCAGGATCGCGCGAGGAACATGACGGCGCCTCGCTGACGCATCGGGTTAGTGTCGATACCAACCCGAAGCGTCAGCGAGGCGCTCGTCAAACTGACCCACTACCCAAGCGATCTGTCATTCGCACGCAATTCGCGGTAAGATTCAACAGTGCAAGTTTCGGTCGTCCGAGGGCGCTTTCGTGAATGTGACCAAGGTTCGGATCGTCGATGTCGGCCGGGGGCCGCAGATTGAAGGGCATCGGCTGACGGTGATGGATGTTTTTTACTACGTCCATCGCGGGTACGAGTTCGATTTTATTCAGCGGGCCATGCCGAGTCTGACGCGCGAACAGTTCGACGCCGTTGTCGAGTACGTTAACGAACACCGCGATGAATTAGCGGAGAAGGACCGCCGGGTGGATGAGTTCCACCAGCGCGGGATCGAGGCCCAGCGCGCACGGGGCGGTGTTTTCGCCGAGAGCGACGAAGGCCTGACCACCGACGAGCGCGTGGCGCGGCTCCGGGAGAAGATGAGGTCCAAACTGGCGGAGAGAAACGGTGCCCGTCATCCTGATTGACGCCAACATTGAAGGGCAGGGCGCGCACATCTGGATGCGGATGCAAACGACCGATTGGCGAGAATTCACCGCTGCTCTGGACGTGACCTTTCAAACATTCCGTGAGGCCGGCCTAGATCCGGCTTCGCGCGATGATGTCGTTTGGCGATTCTGCCAGGCGAACGGCTTCTA
>JBGQCZ010000191.1:0-8371 GCA_041495645.1 Gemmataceae bacterium
GAAGCCGAACAACCATGACTTGACCCCAGCACACCAGATACTATACATAAGTATATACTGCCGCGGCCCGAGCAGACTCGACAATTGCGTCTGTCGCGACTCAATTCACCATTCGCGACCATTCGTACAATTCCTCGCATGACCGTTCTCTCCGCCGCGTTTCTCCTGCTCATGGTGATGGACCCGATGGGGAACGTGCCGTTCTTCATCGCGGCCGAAGCCATCTTGCCCGCTTCCTGCGGATGTTCGGTCACCTTGCCGTCGCCGTACATGTCGCATGCGAACGCGACGTAACCCATCTCCGCCAACATCTCGGCCCGCTTGTGACAGAAAGGGGCGTCCGTCCCGTGCCGCGGGCATTGACCACAATTCGCGATATCATGTGAAAACCGCACTTGCATGACGGCGGTTCATCAGCGAGCATTTAACAAAGCGCCTTCCCAGATTTCGCCTCGCGACGCCGAAATCCTGCGAGATGTTTCTCCGAACAATGAACGACACACCGCAAAGCAATGGACACAGCGACGGGCCGCATGCTTCGTCCGCGACCTCCCGCAGCCTGATTGTGCGGGTGCAGGCCGACGAACCGGCCGCTTGGGATCGTCTCGTCAAACTTTATGCTCCGCTGGTTCTCAACTGGTGCCAGCGCGGGGGTCTTCAGGGCCCGGACGCCGCCGATATCTTTCAAGACGTGTTTCGAGCCGTTGTCGTGCACGTTGGGGGTTTTCGCAAGGAGCGCGGCAGCGACACGTTTCGCGGCTGGCTGCGGCGGATTACGCAAAACAAATTGCACGATCACTACCGAAAGCAGAACCGGCAAGCCCAAGGCGTGGGTGGGTCGAGCGCTTTGCAGCGACTCGCGCAGATCGAAGGGCCTGATTTGCCCGATGACGAGGCCTCGCCCGACGACGGCGAATCGAGCCTGTTCGCGCGCGGACTGGACCTCATTCGCGGCGAGTTCGAGGAACGCACCTGGGCGGCATTTTGGCGCACCGCCGTCGAAGGCCAGGCGACCAAGGATGTTGCAGACGATTTGTCGATGACCCCAGGCGCGGTGCGAGTTGCCAAATCGCGGGTCCTGCATCGTTTGCGAGAGGATCTTGGCGATCTAATGGACTAACTCCCGAAAGTTACAGCTCACGGACGGCCTGACGCAGGACTCGAACCGAGGCCAACCGGTGCGACAGGTCGCGGGAAGTGTAAAGGGGGTTGTTGGTAATTACCAGGAACCGCGTCTGGGTAGTGAGCAGCCGGGCGACAAACTCCTGGGCACCGGGGATCGGCTGTCGTCCCCGTACCAGAACTCCGTCCATGTCCAGGAGATAACAGTGCTTGGCGCTCATGGATTCCTCACTTGTCCCGCGATCTAATGTCCGGGTATTTTATTGATGGTCAAAAACAAGGTTGCAATTGATTTTCTGAACGAAACCGGCCAAGATATGCACGGACTCACTCGCACTTTATACCGCTTCCCCCCGCTCTCCCCGGAGGTTGGCCATGCCCTGGCGCCTACTGGTCGTCGATGGAGCCGACACCGACCGTTATTTCCCGCTGCCTGACAGCGGCACCCGAATCATCGGCAACAGCCACAAGTACTCGGACATCTGTCTGAATGACCTGCTCATGGCGCGCGTTCACTGCCAGGTGGACATCGAAGACGACCATGTGACCGTGACCGCCCTCGCCGACGACAAAGACACCCTGGTGAACGGTCAAAAGGTCAAACAATCCTTCTTGCAATCCGGCGAAGTCCTGCGCGTCGGCAACTCGCACTTGCGCCTCGAGCCCGATAGTGCCGAAGAGGTTACCGAATTCGAGGAAGTGGAAGGGTTCGAGGAAGTAGACGATGATGAAGTGATCGACGCGGTGGCGGTGGACGACAACGAAGAGATTGTCGAAGTGGAAGCCGTCGTGCCCGATCCGCCGCCCGATCTGGACTGGGCCAATTTGCACAAGCTCTCGGGGCACACGCTCGCCCACTTCGAAATCGGCCCGGTGCTGGGCCGCGGGCATTACGGGGTCGTCTTCCGCGCGCGCGACACCGACGCGCGGCGCGAGGTCGCCCTGAAAGTGATCGGCCCGGCTTTTCCGGCCAAATCGGCTGAACTCAAGGTGTTTGCCCGCACCATTCGCAAGATCGCCGAGATTCACGAGGATCATCTGGTCCGCTGGCAAGCCGCCGGCCGGACTTCGAAGTACGTGTGGATTTCGCAGGAATTGGTCGAGGGCGAAAGCCTCGCGGAGTTCATGAAGAAGCCCGAGCCGCTTTCCAAGGTCCGCTGGCGAAGCGCCCTGAAGTTGGGCCTCGACATCGCTACGGCGCTTGAGTGCCTTCACCAGCGGCGCGTCATTCACGGCGATTTGACGCCCGCCAATGTGATTATCGGCCTGGATCGCACCGCCAAATTGAACGATCTCATGTTCGAACAAGCGATCAATGGCAGCGACTGGCATAACGCCCAGCTCGAAGAGAAGCTGCTCGCCGAACTGCCGTATCTGCCGCCCGAGCGTTTGGAAGAACGCGCCTACCTGAACGAAGTGGCGGATATTTACAGCCTAGGCGCCCTGGTTTACTTGCGACTCACGGGCCATCCGCCGTTCGAAGGCGCCACGCCCAACCAAATCATCGAGAAGATTCAGGACGGCCAATTTGAAAAGCCGAAGAAATACAACAAGGAATGCCCGATGGACTTCCAGGCCGCGGTCATGAAGATGTTGGCGCACGATCAGGAAGAACGCTTCCAAAAACCCGCCGATTTGCTCAATGCTCTGGAGAGCATTCAAGCCATGCCGTCGCTATAGGACGGCCCGGTAGTGTCTCAGTTTGTCGTCCTTCGCTCCGCGAAAGGGCGTTCTTTCGCGGAGACAAAAGCAATCTGCGGATAAATGACTTCTTACGTCGAGTTCACGATATCCACATCGTCAGCGCGATGGCGGCGATCACGGCGAAGACGTTGAGAATCGCGCCGATGACGCCGGCGTACAGGCCGAATTGGGTCATGCCGTGGCCCTCCTTGTCCATTTCATGTCGGGCGATTTTTCCTAAGTCCTTGGTCCCCATCCAAGTTGCCAACATTCCCATGACCAGTCCGGCGATTGTCGTACCGATGCCGAGATAGCAAATGATGAAGGTGCAGGCCATGATCAGGCTTCCGACGCTCATGAGCAAAATGAAGGTGCCGCGATGAGGTTCGCTGTCGCGGCGCTCCATGCCGTCTTGTTCCCAGGGACGGTAGTTTTCCTCGTCTTCAGGCTCGAATTCGGCGTTGCACTCGGGGCATTTGTTGGAGCCGCGTGGGACGAACGCCCGGCACTTCGGGCACAAGTCTTCGGTTTCCCGCTTACCGCGGCGATCGCTGCGGCGAACGTCGAACGAAGGGGGCGCGGCGGGCATGGACGGGAGTTTCATGGGAGGGCGAGGCGCTTCGCCCGATGGAGTTGCCTCGGGCGGTCTGGCGCCGTAATCATCGATCTTGGGCAATGCCGCACGCACGTTTTCGACTGGGCTCGCCTCCGCAGGATGAAATTGATGTTTGCACGCCGGGCATTGCACCTGGCGGTTGAGCGCTTCGGCCGGCAAGTTCAGCGCCCGGCGGCAAGCCGGGCATGCAATCGGAGCAGGCATTGGTCAGAATTCAAAAGTCGATGGAAATCAACGAAAACTACCGCGCACGTCGGACTGGAACAGAACGATCAGAGCCCAAATGCCGACGGGGATGCTGCCGAAACAGCAAAGCTGATTGCAATTGGCCAAAGACAGCACCGCGCCGCAAATAGCCAAACTATAACTGCGACGACTGAACATCGCAAAACCGCAAAAGGCCTGAAACAAACTGACCAGGGCGAAAGCCGAACAAGCGATAAGAGAAAGCCTGGCGATATCGAACGGCATGGGGATGCCCGGCGCGAAGGCCTGAACCTGCTTGCGCAACATCTCGGGTTGTGTCGCCGCCTGGATGACACCCCAGATATTCAAACCAAGATGGCCCAACGCGGTGAGCATCAAACAGATGGCGGCCGGCGCGATTTTTCCCGAGACAGGCCGCTGCCGCCGTTCAACACTCCAATCATCGTCCAATCCTTGACGCGTGTCCTGTGTCGCATCCGCGGGAACCGATTCGGGCGGCCGATCGGTAATTGCCGTCATGGGCGGCGGGGCGACAAAGACGCCTTTGCATTGCGGGCACTGCACCGGCCGGCCCATCAGGTCCTCGGGCACCCGCAGCTTGTGGTTGCAGGCCGGGCAGAAAATCACTTCGATGTGCATGCGGCCTCGCGAATGAGTATCGAAAGTTCAGCATAGGACGGCCTGCGCCGAGCCGCAAGCGGTGTCGTATGATAACGGAACCAACGAGGTTGTACATGCGCACTTTGATCACGGGCGGTGCGGGTTTCATCGGCTCCCACTTGTGCGAACGCTTCCTGGTCGAGGGTCAGGAGGTGGTTTGCGTCGACAACCTCATCACGGGCCGGCTGGAGAATATCGACCATCTGCGCTCCGATCCGCATTTCAGTTTCGTCGGCCACGATATTTCGCATCCGTTGGAAGTGACCGGGTCCATCGATCACGTGCTGCACTTCGCCAGCCCGGCCAGCCCGGTCGATTATCTGAAGTTCCCCATTCAGACCCTAAAAGTCGGTTCGCTCGGCACGCACAACGCTCTAGGACTCGCCAAGGCAAAAAAAGCCCGCTTCCTGCTGGCCAGCACCAGCGAGGTTTATGGCGACCCGGAAGTGCATCCGCAACGCGAGGAGTATTGGGGGAACGTGAATCCCATCGGCGTGCGCGGTTGCTACGACGAAGCCAAGCGATTCTCCGAAGCGATCGTCATGGCCTATCACCGCACGCATGGGATCGATACGAAGATCGTGCGCATCTTCAACACCTACGGCGAGCGCATGCGGCTGGACGACGGCCGGGTGCTGCCGAACTTCATGGGCCAGGCGCTGCGCGGCGAGCCGCTGACGGTCTACGGCGACGGATCGCAGACGCGGTCGTTTTGTTATGTCTCCGATCTGGTCGAGGGGATTTGGCGGCTATTGCGCTCCGATTGCCACGAGCCGGTCAACCAGGGGAACCCGGACGAAGTGACGATCCAGCAGTTCGCGGCGGAGATTCGGGGTCTGGCGGGACGGGCCGTACCGATTGAATACCGGCCGTTGCCGCAGGACGACCCGAAAGTGCGCAAACCGGACATCACGCGAGCCCGGCGTATGCTAGGCTGGGAACCGAAGGTCGGACGTGCGGAGGGGTTGCGCCGGACCATGGACTATTTCCGGCGGCAGGTGGGGCAATAATTCCGCCGCTGCCCCTTGACATCGCGCCTTGCAAATTGTCACATGGACTGGGGAAGGACGTGAATGGCGCTCTTCCCCGAAACGATTTGCCGGAGGTAATTCGGGAACTCCCGGCAGCGCGGACACGTCGGAAGTTCGTCAACCGGTGGCATCGAGTCCGTTCACATCTCTCCCGGTTCGGATCGGGGGCGCACGGGGTGTCGCACATGTTGTCACTGCGGAATCGCTCGTGGGTGGGCCTATTCGCCCTCGTCCTATTGGCGGCGCTCGTATTCACGGGGATTGCAACGGCTGAGGACGGGGCGGCGCCGAAAGAAAGCGGCGGCGGGATGATCGACTTCGTCCTCCACTTCTTCAGATCGCTCGGCATTCTCGGCATCATCGTTCTCGGAGCCATTTCCGTCTGCCTCATGGCTTTCGTAGTCATGCTCATCCTCGATTTGCGCATGGGGACCATCATTCCCCACGGATTCGTCGAGGAATTCACCGATACCGTGAACAAACGGCAGTTCAAACAAGCATTTGACCTGGCTCGCAACGATCACTCGTTCCTGGGTCGCGTGCTGACCGCTGGCATGAGCCGGCTGCAATACGGTCTTGAAGACGCCCGGGAAGCCTCGCGCAACATGCTCGATTCGATCAAGTCCAGCAAGGAGCAATTGAACTCGTATCTGGCGGTCATCGGCACCGTCGGCCCGCTGCTGGGCTTGGTCGGCACGGTCTACGGCATGATCAAGGCCTTCATGGCCATGAGCACCACCACGCTCGACCCGAACAAGCTGTCCGAGGGAATTTCGCACGCCTTGTGCATGACGTTGGCCGGCGTCGGCCTGGCCGTGCCGGCAATTTTTTTCAATGCCTTCTTCAAGAACCGCATCATTCACGTGTCGATGGATTGCGGCAATATCTCCGACGACTTGCTGACGCAGATGTACCACAACTCGAAGAAACCCGCTCCGCCCAGCGGCGCGGCCGCTCCGCCCGCCAGCGGCAATGGCCCGCCTCCAGGGGTCAACATTCCGACCGTGAAACCCGCGTAAACGGCTATCGGCTTTCGGCTTTCGCCTGAAGTAAAACCGAGAGCCGACAGCCGACAGCCGGAAGCCGACAATGCAGATTAGCCACGCCGAACCGAATCTCATTCCGCTGCTGGACCTGGTATTGCAGCTCGTGATGTTCTTCATGGCGACTACTAACTTTGCGCGCGAGAACAATCCCGAGGCGATTAAGTTGCCCCTCGCTCAATCGGCCAAGCCGATCGAGGATGACGAGCTGAAGAATGAGCGACTGTTCCTCAATGTCGAGGAAAATGGCGACATGCGCGTGCGTTCGATCATGGATTCGATCGGCACGCAATGGTTCGTCGAGGGTCGGATTAACGGCAAGACGCCGTTGCAGAAAAAGGACGAAGGCGCTTCCGAACTCCTGATCCGCCGCAGTAACCTCGATTTTTACTTTAACAAAGTTCACGACATTCTGGCCGACAAAGTGGCCCGCGATTTGCGCTGGCCTCCATACAAGAAACTGACCGGCAGCGACAAGGAGAAAGTCGACAAAGAAGTCGCGGATAAAACGATTGTGGTGCTGCGCGCCCATCAAATGGCAGATTACGGAGACGTTTACGATATCCTGACGCGTTGCCAGAAAGTCGGTTTCTCGCGAATGCAAGTGCGGGCCACCATGGACACCAAGTGAGGCGTTATGTCACGCCGCGAAAAAGATCCGCAACTGGAAACCGATCTCGGGCGAGTCATCGTCCCGATGCTGGATATGTCGTTCCAGTTGCTGTTCTTCTTCGTCGCCATTTTCAATCCGGGAAAAGCCGAAGGCAAGATGGCCCTCAATCTGCCGGCCACCGGGCAAGCCAAGGCCAAGGATTTGCAAAACGTTGATCCTAAGACGATCTCGGACGCTAACCTAGAAGTCCCATCTGATTTCGTCGTCGTCGTCAGTTCGCACGAGGACAGTTTCGGCGTGTCGATCAAGGATGCGGACAAGGCGGACAAGGTTGGCGAGGTGCGCGGCATCACCCCGCAAAACCGCCGCGAGGAGATTGGCAAGCTGCTCGACACACTGCGCGAGAAGCTGGCCGAAAGGTACAAGGCCAAGCAGGAAAAAGAAGGCCTCAAGGTGACCGACAACGTCAAGATCGAAGCCAACAAGAAGACCAAGCATGCCGATCTGGTGGCGGTCATGGACGCCTGCCTCCGCGCCGGTTACACGCAAGTCGGCTTCGCCCCGCCGCCCGACTTTCAACAACAATAAGTTGGCGGCCGTGGTAAAATACAAAAGTGCCGGAACTTTCCCGGCAGCGGTCCCATCCAACGGTGCGAATCAGGAATCCACATCCGATGCGGCGTAGCGGGGCGACGAAATCCAGGAGAACGTTCCGGCCGGTTTTTGGCCCGTGGATGGCCATGAGCATCGCCGGTTGGATGGTCGCAACCGCTCTGTCCTCAATCGGTTACGCAGACGAATCGCAAACGCCCAAGACCGAGCAGCCGTCGGATCCCGATCCGCGGATGGATTGCCCGAAAGAATGGCTGGACTCGATTCAGGACGATTCCGGAGTCATGGGGGCCAAGGACAACCGCAACGAATATCTGGCGTACGATTATTTCGTACAACGTGCCCGCCAGTTTTCGCTCGATGACCTGGCAAAACGTTCGCGGAAGGAATTAACGTATCGGCGCTTGTTTGAAGAAGGGCGGGGCCAGTATCGCGGTGAAATCGTGCACGTGGAGGGAAAGCTTAAGCGGCTTACCTCGATCGGCATCACCAAACTGCTGGAAAACGCGGGCATCAAGAAGTTGTACGAGGCATGGATTTTCGGTGCGGCCTCCGTTAGCGATCCGACGTGCGTGATCTTGAGCGAGTTGCCTGCCGGTTTGGAACCGGGCGAAGATATTCGAAATGTTTGGATAACGTGCGATGGCTACTTCTTCAAGCGATACGCGTACGAGAGTGCGGAGGTCGACGAAAAGACCAAGAAACCGGTGAAGCGGCTTGCCCCATTGATTATTGCTCGGACCGCGAGAGAGATTTTGCCGGAGCCGTCGCAATCGCCGGAGCA
>JBGQCZ010000192.1:0-8305 GCA_041495645.1 Gemmataceae bacterium
CAACCACTTTCTCCACAAAGTTTTTGAGGGCCTCGGGGGCGGACGGCAACTCCTGTTGGAGACAGAAGTTGCGGCGAAAAACGGCGAACCGCGCACAGTGCGAAAAGTTTGGTTTAGTTTGGTTCCTACCCCTGCACCGGCATGCAGACTTGTTCCAGGAGCTTTTCGCATTTCTCCTGGATCAGGTCGGCGAGGTTGGGGAGCGGTTGGCCTTCGGGCAGGGATTCGGCGATGGTGGTGAGCCAGCGCGGGAAGGCGTAGAGGGCGGCGTAGCCGTCGAGGGAGACGGCTTCGAGGCGGGCGTGGCGGCCGTTGCGTTCGGCGTCCTGCCAGAGGGTTTTGCTTTTGCCGCTGAGGAGCATGTCGTCTTCGGGGCGGAGCAGGATCAGGTGATCGATCACGGGCGGTTCGCATTCCCAGGCGGCGAGCTTGATTTCGAGGTCCTTGGGCTTGCCGGCGCCGCGGGCGAGGAACAGGCCGATGCCGACCTTCCACGGCTGTCCGCCGCGGGCCGACCAGTGGGCAAGCGAAATCGCGCCGTAGGTGGGATGCTCGCCAAAGGTGAATTCCGGCACCACATGCTGCAAGCGCCACGGGCCGACCTTTACGCCGTGCTCGTGACCGATCTGCAAGAAAGTGCCGAGTGCGGCCTGCAATTCGCGGGTCGCGCCGGTGAGGGCGCCTTCGGGTTCGAGCTTGCGGCGGGCCGAACGCCATTCTTGTTCCCACAACTCGACCAGGTTGGAGCGGGCCGAAATGTCGCGCTTCGGCCGATCGACCGGGACGGCGACGGGCAGCGGCGGGAGGACGGCGAAGTCGTCAAAATTCGGGCTGGGGATCTTTGGCGGAGATTCAGATTCGAGCACGACGACCGATTTGACGGACAGCCCGCTGTCACTCAAGCGCGACGGAGCCGGCGTGGAGGAATCGATTTCCACGTGCTCGGGCGTGCCATCTCCGAGTCGATTGGTTCCCGGCGGGGCGATGTGCGGTTCGGTGGTTTCCTTCGGGCGCAGCACGCGGTCATCTTCGGAACCGTAAACCACGAAATCGAACTGGTGGCGGAACTGTTGCAGCATGTCGCGGAGCGTCGGCTCGGTGCGGGCCACGCGGATAATCTGATCGTCGTTAAAGGGATAAATGTCGGAGAGGCCGTCTTGGCTTGGCAGTTCGGCGAGGACGGGCAGCAGGCGGGCTTCGACCACGCGGCGAACGAGTTCCGGCGACGGGGCCTCCAGGCGCAGCGACTTCACGGTGCCGTGGTCGGGCACGTGAATCGGATTGTTCAAGCGGTCCTGAATGTAGCCGTCGAGCGACGGCACGAAGCGGTTCCACAGTCCGCGTTCGGCAAAGATGAGGATGCACAGCCCGTCGATCTGATGCATGATCTGCACGATGCCGGCAAAGAAGGCCTCGGCGATGCGATGCGAATCATCGCTGCGACGGGCGAGCAGCAGATCCTCAAGCTGATCGAAAGCGACGACGACCGGCACCTTCAGACCGCGGAACACGTCCATCATGACTTTGAGCAACGACAGAACGAGTTCCTGTCGCGTGGGCCGGACGTGAAACTCCAATTCGGCAAAGCCGTAGGTGAGGAAGTTGGCGAGGTCGGCTTCGTCGGTGCGCAGCACGGCGCGAACGAAGCCTTGAAGAATGGCCCGGCGCATCAAGCCGGCGGTGTTGTGGGCTTCGGTGCGTTCGATGTAAGCGGCGACCATATCGCAGGCTTTTTGGCAGTCGATGCCGGCGTCGGTCACGCATTTGCGGACGGAATGGGCGGGGCTCAATCCGCCGTCGCGGCGATTCAATGTGTCGATCAGTCCGCGAACGCGCTCCTCGGCCGAGCCTTGGCCCAGACCGAGAATGCGGGTCCAGCGGCTGAGACCGCCGGCGGGGAACAATTCGCGCTTGTCCGCAGCGGGCAATTCTTCCAGCGTTTTCGTCAGGAGCTTGCGCACCAGTTCCTCGCCGATGTACTCCACCGGGCGATAGCCCTTCTGTTTTCCGCCGCCAAGCAGCGTGTCGATCATCTGGAACAGCAGGTACTCGAGGAAATCGGTGTCGCGCTGATAGACACCGGGCGTGACCAGCAATTGCCAGCCGCCGTCGCTGCTGTGCTTGATCGAGTGCAGCAGGTGCGTCTTGCCCGCGCCTTTGTTGCCGAGCACCGGAACGACTTCGGAATGGGTGTTCGGATCGTTGCGATACAGGTCGATGACGCGCATGAGCAGATCGCGCTCGGCGGAATAGAGTTCGGGCACGTGATAGCGGGCGCAGACCTCGTCGTCGGGGTTGCGGGCGAAGTAATTGCGAAACGGGTTGCCGCCGCGCTTGAGCGCTTCGAGGGCGCGTTCGGTCGCGGGTCGTTCGGTCGTGGCTGTGGCAGTCGTCATAGTCGATCCCTCCTGGCAAAAAAGCGCAATGCCGCAAGCGGCTTAGGTTCTGGCACTGGCGTAGTAGGCGATTTCGTGGCCGATCAACAGAGCGAACGGCGGCTCGGGCAATTCGTAAAGCGGGCCGGTCCAGGGGTGCAAGTAAACTCGGTGCTGTTCGTGCAAATCGCGCAAGGCGTCGTGGAATCGGCCAACCGTGAGGTCCGGGTGCAACCGAGCAAGCTGGCGATGCAATTCAGGCAACGGGCAATCGCCCGAGGACTGCGCGTGCCATTGTTCGAGATGCATGAGAATGTCAGCGCCAATTTGCGAGCCACGGGGCTTGTCCCCGTGGGAACCTGCGTGTCCGTTCAAGTAATGGACTTGAGGCGGCGACAACATGGGGCCGAGTCGCTCGACGGCAGCCTTGAGTCCGTCGAGGCTGGCAGCCATTTGGCGGGCGGCGGCGATCAGATCGGCTGCCTGGGCCTGCTTCTCCTCCAGCACGCGGACGAAATCCTCCATCACCTGCCGCGGACTGGATTGGGCAAGCAGCCAGGTGAGGCCTTTGTCGGTGATCGCGCCCATTTCGCGCGGTGTGCCGGTAATCTGAAGCAAGCCGTCGTCGCGACAGCGTTGCACGGCCTGCCGGGCCTTGACGGTGGCGGGAAACAGGCCGGGATTGGCCTTGGCGGCAAACAACGGCAAACCCGACGGCTGCGCGACGGCGCGGCTCAAGGCGTTGAGGATCAAGCGCGTGGATTGGTCGGCCAAGAAACCCTCCCTGGCTCCGGCTGTACGTCTTCCGTGGGTGGGCATTTTGGCCGCTTTGGGCGACGGATGCAAGGCCAAGAATCATCTAGCCAGAATTCCCCAATTTGTTTATCATCGGCCCCTCGTTGTAGCCCTCTCGCTCCGCGAGAGGAAATCGCAAACCTCTCGCGGAGCGAGAGGGCTACAAAGGCTTTGCTCGCGAAAGGAGTTCGCGCCATGTCCCGATTGCTGTTCGGCTTGCTGGCCCTGGTCTTGATCGCATCGTCTCTGGTTGCGGCCGACAACACGCCGGTGGAGCGCAAGACCAACGACCGGCAAATCATCGACTTGCTGGCGGCGGTCCACGACAACGGCAAGGAATTGTTCAACGCCGGCGATCACGCGGGCTGCTTTCGGCTCTTTCAAGGCTCGCTGTCGACGGTCAAGCTCGTGTTGCCGAAAGAAATGCACGAAGCGATCGATCGGGGATTTAGCAGGGCGGTTCAAGAACCGGACTTTGCTCGCCGAGCGCTGGTGTTGCATGAAGTGATCGAGGACGTGCGCAAGAAACTGCACCCGACGGCCGGGTCGATCGAGAAGTTAGGTCCGCCGCGAAAGGCGACGACGGGGAGCGATGCCGAATTGAAGGCGCCTCCGGTTGTCGATCCGCCGAAAATCCCGTCGAACGTAGCCGAAACCGTCGAACCGCCTAAGGCGCCCCCGGCGGCACCAAAGACCGAACCAGCTCCGCCGCCGGTCCTCCAGATAACACCCACCACCAACCCGAAGCCGGCCAAGCCAATGCCGCCGCCCGATGCGCTCACTTCTCCCGATGCACTGAACGTCCCGCCACGTCCCGCCACGCCAATGGCCGCGCCGCCCAGTCCGCTGCCGGCGCCGGTCACGCCGGCCGGTCTGCCCGAACTAGCGCCGCTGCCTCCGCCGATGGCGCCGCCACCGCCAAAGACCGGCGGCGGAACAAATGCACCGCCGCCGCTTACGGCCCCGGGGAAGTGAACCCTGGGCAAGCGCCGCTATAATAGCCGCGGTACAGAGGGAGCGCGATCATGGCAGACGCGACCGTCGCACCGATTGGCTGGGAGAGAGCGCTCATGGCGGCGGAAAAGGTCAAAGAGCGGTTGAGACGAGCAACCAAAGCGCTTGACGCTGCCGGAGTGCCGTATGCGGTTGTTGGCGGCAATGCGGTGGCCGAGTGGGTCGGCAGGGTTGATGAAGACGCAGTTCGCAACACTCGCGACGTGGACCTGATGATTCGGCGCAACGAGCTACCGGCCGCGCGTGCAGCACTTGAAGCGGCCGGCTTCGTTCATGCTCAAGTCCTCGACGTGGATGTCTTTCTCGACGGACCCCAAGGCAAGCCGAGCGGGGGATTGCACATCCTGTTTGCCGGCGAGAAAGTGCGAAGTGACGACCAGCACGCAGCGCCGAACCTCGAAGATTCGGAGAGAGCGGCGGAGTTCCAAGTCGCGAGCCTTCAGGCTTTGGTAAGAATGAAGCTAATCGCAAACCGCCGCAAGGACCAGGTTCATCTACTGGATTTGATCGGCGTAGGCCTCGTTGACGAAACTTGGCCCGCCCGCTTTCCTCCGCCGCTGGGCGAGCGCTTGCAGCAGTTACTCGACGATCCGAACGGGTGACGGAATCCAGTTACACTGGCTCGACTTCGTCCGGCGGAACTTCTTCCACCGTGGGAGCGTCGCGCTGCCGTTGCAATTCCTCCATGAGATCCTTACGACGCTGTTCGGCCATGGCGTAGATTGCGGGCTTGTTATGCTTCCACATTTCCTCCAGGCTTTTGTCGAACCCGGCCAGCACCCACGGCACGCGTATCACAACCTCCCTCACGAATTGGTCGCACATATCTTCGTTCTTCAACGTCACTCCGACCTGGGTTCCGTGAATGTCGCAGATGCTGCCCGCATAGGTTTTGCCCGTCGGCACGCCGTTGTGATAATGCTGCGTGACGGATTTGTAGGTCCAAACCGCGTCGCCGAGAAAGATCGCATCGACTCCAAATGTCTTCGGATTCACCATCCACGACCGTGTCAGCGTCGCGGGGCCAATTTGCATGCGATCATCCGAATCGTACTCGGCCTGAATCTTCTCCGCCACTTCGGCCGGATCGCCGTACTTCTTCAGCGCTTGGGCCAACGGGTGCTTCTCGAAATTGCTCAATCGCGACATGCCTTTGAGCAGATTCCGCACACTCAGCAGGCCCAGCGGCAACGCAATGGCAAGGCCGAAGTGGCCGGGCATCCGGAAGCCCGTGGCGTCAAGCATCACCGGCAAAAGCGGCTTCAAATTTGGCTGCCGCGCAGCCCGGTTGATTCCCATTGGAGCGGCAAGATCGCTCCTAGCCTCCGCCGAAAGAACCGTGATGGTCCCGGTCCAGTTCTTGTCGGGTGTGGCGTTGTTGCCGGCCTTGATCACCAGCCATGAGTCCTTCATATCGAGGACGAAATAACGACCGCCAACATAGCGCCGTCCGCGTTTCCCGGTCTTCCAGAACTGCACGCCGGTATCCTGGCAAAAGTCCGACTCAACCGTGACGAAGTACTCATTGAGGTTGTCGTCGTTCAGTTTGACGATGGCTTCCCGGTCGATTGGAAACGGGCCGAGGAAAAAGTTGTAATAGTAGCGCGCGGTGAGGGCGAAAAAGATGATCACGCCAGCCAGCAGCAGGCCATTCCAGATGATCAGGTTCCGCGAGGAGCGCCGAATCTGTCGTCCGATGAGGGTGTCCCACATGTGCGGGATCCTTTCCGATTATGGGAAGTTGCCAATGTTGGATTTGTACCACACGCGGCGTTGCGAGTCAGCGCACGCACCGGTGCTCGAAAGCGAATTGCCAGCAATTTCCGTAGAATGACAGTTGCCCGACGATCCCGAGGAATTTCGAGTTCGATGAACCAGAACAAAGCTCCCATACCGATCAAGCAGCTGGTGCTCTTCATGATCATCAGCGTCGCGGCCATCGTTGGCTGGAACTACGTGCAGGACTTGATCTGGCCGCGGCCGAAACAACTCCCGCCAACTCAGCAGCGTGAGCTACGCGAACATCTGGCGCTGCTCGCCGCACTGGCCCCCACCGGCGCCGGCCTCGGGGACTTGCATTGCTATGCCACGAACGAAATCGCCCGTCAGATTCCGCCTGAGTCGCGAATCAAAGCGCTTGCCGAATTCCTCGATGCCAAGAAGAAGGAAGGCGAGGCCAAACGCGTCCAGCAGCCGAAGGTAGCGCCCTTCAAGCCCGATTTGATCGAATTGGGAAACAAGGACTTCAATCTGCAGGTCCGTTTGACCAACAAGGGCGGCGGGGTCGATCGGGTGATCGTCACGCACTTCCCGGAAGCCGACCAGTACGGCAAAGAAGTGATGCAGGCCGACGGCAAACCGCAACCGCTGCGTCTCATACCCAGCGTCAATGACATTCCCGAGGTGGAGCGCCAAAACCTACCCCACGAACTTACTCTGCCGTCATTCCTGATCTACCACTATGCGTTTCCGGATGAGTTGCGCCCGGAAAACCTGCTCGGCGAAATGGCCTGGAAGATCGGCGAAAAGCCCGGCGAAACGGATCGCGACTCCGACCGCCAACAGGCAAGTTTCTGGGTCGACGTGCCCGAGCTCGGCGTCAAGATCACCAAGACCTTTTCGCTGGAGCGCGGTCACTATCACATTGGACTAAGCGTCAAAATCGAGAAGCTGCCGGGTGCTACTCCGAAGCCGTTCCGCTATCAGCTTACCGGCGGGCACGGCATTCCGATCGAGGGCGTGTGGTACACGAGCACGTATCGCAATTTCATCGCGGGATGGGTGGATAAAAAGGGCGGGGCTAAACGGCACATCGACATGAATGCCGCCGTCCACACCAACCTCGGAAGCGAACGATTGATTCGCGGTGAAGGCACGTTTCAATACGCCGCCCTGGCCGGCCAATACTTCGCCAGTGCCACTTGCATCGACGATCAGCAGGAAAACAAGAACTTTATCGAGTACATCCGCGCTACCAACGAAGGCATGAATCCCAAAGACTTGCCCGATAAATCCCAGCTAAGCGACCTCACTCCGCGAGTCATCAGCGAGCCGCTCACTTTAGGCGACGCGCCCGTCGAACACAAATTCCTGCTGTATCACGGCCCGGTCAAAGTGCGCCTGCTGAATCAACTTCGCGGCGACCTGGACGTGCCCAGCGAACTCGTCGATCGATATGAAAAGACGCTGAATCTCCGGACCCTGACCGACTACCAGTCGGACAGTTTTCTGGGTAGGTTTGCCAACTTTATCTGGTGGACCGATATCACAATTTTTTTCACGAACACCATTCACTCAGTGCTGGGGTTCCTGCAACACAACCTGGGTGTGGCGGCCCTGGCGATCATCGCGGTGACGTTGCTGGTTCGCGGCGCGCTTACCCCGCTGAGCCGCAAACAAGCCGCCAACATGCAGAAACTACAGGACAAGATGAAGATCCTGCAACCGCAATTAAAGCGGCTGGAGGAAGAATACCGCGGTCGCGACGCCCAAGACTTCCAGCGCGCCAAGATGAAACTCATGCTGGACAACGGCGTGAATCCCGCGGCGCAACTCGGCGGTTGCCTGATGCTGATCCTGCAAATGCCCATCTTCATGGGCCTGTATTACTGTTTGCAAGAAAATGTCTTCTTCCGGCTGCAACCGTTCCTGTGGGCGCCGAGCCTGGCCGCCCCGGACATGCTCGTTTGGTGGACCGAAAAGATCCCCTACGTTAGCGAGCCCGCCTCGCTCGGCAGCATGCTCTACCTGGGACCGTACTTCAACATCCTGCCAATCCTGGCCGTCACGCTGATGATCGTTCAACAAAAGTTCACGATGCCGCCGGCCACGGACGAAAACCAGGCCATGCAGCAGAAGATGATGAAGTACATGATGATTTTCATGGCCGTATTCTTTTACAAAGTAGCGTCGGGTCTTGTGATCTACTTCATCATCAGCACGCTCTGGGGCCTGGCCGAGCGCAAGCTGCTGCCGAAAAAGAAATCGCTGAAAGACGAACCGCCTGATTTCGGCAATGGGGCAAAACGCAAACACCCGCCTGATTCCGGCAACGGAGCCAGGCGCAGACGCAATCCAGACAAGCCCTCGCCCGAGGAAAAAGGCTGGCTGTCGCGCAAATG
>JBGQCZ010000193.1:0-8290 GCA_041495645.1 Gemmataceae bacterium
GAAAGTTCTGGGACCTCGAATCCTCCGCCCTGGAACAACGGCTTGCGAGTCACTCGGTCACCTTCCTCGGTGAGGTCACCGTTGCCGTTTCGATCCACATAAAGATCTTCTCCATCGATGACGAGCCAGACGCTCCGTGCTGCCCGCGGGCCGAAGGGCGGCGGGGCCGGTAAAATCGCACCGCCGAAAAAGACGCTCCCTGCTGCCCGCGGGCCGAAGACCAGTTGGCAGTACCTGGGATCTTTGGTCTTGTAGGCTGGCTCCTTGCCGATGGTGCGGTCCTTCTTCTCCGGGTCAGCACCCACAGCGGACTCGACGAAATCCTTGAGGTAGAACCAATAGTAGAAGCCCTGGCCGAATTCAGCCTGACTGGGGTCGGTTTCCGCGAAGATAAAACGCGATTTCTCGGCGTATTTTACGGCGACATTGAAGGAGAACGAGAGCTCTTCCTCGCGCCCGGTCGGTTGCACATCACAGGATGAGATGGATTCCTTTCCGTTGAAGACCTCTAGCTTGCCCGAGCGATGGGGCTTCGCAATGTGGGCCCCGGCATTCTTCGTCTTCACCGTCACGTGGATCTCAACGAGATCACCCCTGTCGATCGTCTTGAGACGCTCGACCTTGATCGTGAAGGAGTAGAGGTGGTCGCTGGTCTTCTCAGGGGTAAGCCGGGTAGAAGTCCTCTCTGCTCGCACTTGGCCAGCGACGATCAGGGAGCCGGCGAGAACCGAGAGAACGGTTACGAGTTTCATAGCCAGAGCCTCCATCAAGTGTGTAGGTCCGCCACAAGTCATTGTTTCATATGGGATTGAGTCCGAAATCCGTCGTCACACAAGGCGCGCGCAAAACCGAATTGCGCGCCTTCAACTGCTGACGCGCGAGTGGACAAATGTTTACAAAAACGGTCCACATTAATCTCACGGCACTTGCGAAATCGAGAACTGCACCAGCTTGTCGCTGAACAGTGTGAACTCCATCCCGAGCTTCTTGCTGTAATTTAGACGGATCGTGGCTTCTTCCGTTTCGGCCGCGTCCGGTTCGCCATAGGCTTTCTTGATGTCGGCGGCGCTCGATCCGATGCCGATGCCGTCCTTCGTCTTGCCCGCGAAGTCTTTCACTTTCACCGCGAATGCGGCTTGCGAATAGCAAATAATCGCGACGACGCCGCGCTTCGGCCTGACCATGATCGAATAGCCGCGCGACAGATAATCCATGGCCCCGCCGCGCTGATCGATTTTGTCCGGCTTGCCGATTTTGTCGATCACTTCCTGCTGCGTCATCCCAAATTTGATTGGGCCGATGCCCTCCTTCGGCAACACCTGCAACACGACTGGCTTCACCTCCTCGGTCGGCGGTTCCTTGACTCCCTCGTCGCGCAACTTGTAGCCTTCGGGCGGCTCGGTCGAAAACAGTTTTTCGTCAACGGGCTGATCGAACACCAGATCCATCACCGCGCGCTGCTCCGGCTGCTTCAGACCGACCTTGTAAGTCATTTCCAGTCGCAACGGCAATTCCGACTTGGGATCGACCCAAACCTTCAGTTCCTGCTCGAGCTCGGCCATTTTGAACTTCGCGATAAACACCTCGGTGGCTTTGCCGTCGATCTTTTCGGCAGGCAGCTTGCGCACCTCGTCCTTGCGAATGTCGCGGATGATCTGATAAATGTTGGTGGGCATGCGGTTGTAATAACCGCGGATGAGCAGCGCAGTCTTGTTCTTCAGATTGACGGCCAGCGAGCGTTCGGTCTTTGGATCAATCACGGAGTAGCTGCCGTCAGCGTCTTCCATGCGCACGCGTCCGTCGGCCATGATGATGGTCCGTTCGGAAGTCGACTTGCCGTCGACGGTTGTGGTGGCCTTGATCGTAACGGAGCGGGTCTTTTCGACCTTATCTTTCACGTCGGCAAAGGCGAGTCGGGCCGGCGCGACGATCCATCCGCCGATGATGGCGAGCACACTCAGCGCGGCGGCATAGGCCAAGTAGTGCGCCCACATGCGCCGCTGGCGGCTGCGCGGGGCCGGGCCTGCATTCGCCAGCGCCGCGCGGGTCTTGTCCAGTGCTCGCTCGGTCGCGGCCGCGTCAGGATTCACGTCGCTCAGTCGTTGCAGCCGTTGCAACAGTTCGGATTCATCCATTGGCCACCTCTCGATCGGGTTCGTTCAGTTGTTGCCGCAGTTTGGCGATGCCCTTGGCGCAGAGAGCCCGCACTTGATGGGCCGTCTTGCCGAGTTGTCGGGCGACATCCTCCGCTTCCAGCTGCTCCAAATAGCGCAGCACCAGGCAGAGGCGCATGCCGTCTGGAAGTTCCGCGAGGGCCGCAAGCATCTGTTCCAGTTCGTCGCGTTTCGCAAGTCTCGCCAACAGGTCGCTTGGGCCGGCGGCCGGGTCGGAGGTCAGCGGCAATTCCGGCCGGCGCAGTTTTGCGCGTCGCCAGTCGAAGGCCAGATTGACCGCCGCGCGGACCGCGAACCCCACGGCATCGTCAGCCCGAGCGAACCCCGTGGAATCGCGCAGCTTGAGAAACAGGTCCTGGAGCAAATCCTCGGCGGCATCGGCGCGAAGCGTGAGCCGGGCGAGCAAGCGATGCAATCGCGGCCCGTGTTCGTCCAGCACCTTCAGCAGCCGTTCGGTTGTGTCCACTCAAGCCTCTGGACGCTGAAACCGGTGCAAGCGCAACCGGGACAAGGCGAAGTTTCGAGCCTATCATCTCTCTGTCGATGTGTCCCGCAATCTCTTGTCCGGATTCCACCGTGACCGAACCGTTCGACATCGAACGCCCATCGTGCTTCTACCTGGGCCGCGAGTACGATCTTGCTGCGAAATCGGTGCGTGACGATCGCCCGCCGGTCATGTACGATGCCCGCGATCTGCTGACCCACGGCGTCGTGGTCGGCATGACCGGCAGCGGGAAGACTGGGTTGTGCATCAATCTTCTCGAAGAAGCCGCCATCGACGGCATTCCGTGCATCATCCTGGACATCAAGGGCGACCTGACCAATCTGCTGCTGCAATTCCCGGACTTGGCCCCGGACGACTTCAAGCGCTGGCTGAATCCGGAAGACGCACGCTTGAAGAAACAAACGCTCGATGAGTATGCCACGGACCTGTCAGTTCGCTGGAAGAAGGGCTTGGAAGAAACGCTGCAATCGCCGGATCGAATCCGCCGGCTCAAGGAGTCGTCCGATTGGCACATCTACACGCCCGGCAGCGATGCGGGGTTGCCGTTGGCGATCTTGAAAACATTCGCGGCGCCGGAACGCGGCCTGCCGCGCGAGGAATTGGCTCAGCGGCTCGATGCAGTCGTCTCGGCTCTGCTCGGGCTGACGGGCATTTCCGCCGATCCGGTGCAATCGCGCGAGCATGTTTTCATTTCGCAATTGCTCCTGCACGCCTGGAACAAGGGTGAAGACCTCGACCTCGCTCAACTCATCGGCCGTATTCAGGTCCCGCCGATCCGAACCATTGGCGCGTTCGACGTGGACACGTTTTATCCCGAAAAGGACCGCCTCAAACTCGCTCTAGCACTCAACAACCTGCTCGCGTCGCCGAGCTTTGCAACCTGGATCGAAGGCGATCCGCTCGATCTGTCGGTGCTGCTCGGAGAGCAAGGCGGCAAGCCGCGGCAACTGATTTTCTATTTGGCTCATCTCGACGATGCGCAGCGGATGTTCTTCCTCACCCTGTTGCTCTCGGAAGTTCTCGGCTGGACGCGTAAGCAACCCGGCACCACCAGTCTGCGCGCGATTCTCTATTTCGACGAAGTCTTCGGCTATATCCCGCCGTACCCAGCTAATCCGCCGACCAAGGCTCCGCTGATGACCTTGCTCAAGCAGGCGCGCGCCTTCGGCGTCGGCATCTTGCTCGCTACACAAAACCCTGTCGATCTCGACTACAAAGCGCTGTCCAACGCCGGCACCTGGATGGTCGGCAAGCTGCAAACCGAACGCGACAAGGCCCGGCTGATCGAAGGGCTCGAAGGCGTGGCCGCCGAACGCGGGACGCTCAGCGACCGAAGCTACTTGGACAACGTCATTTCGGCCTTGGGTAACCGCGTGTTCTTGGTGCACGACGTGCATCAGCCCAAACCGATTCTCATGCAGACGCGCTGGGCGCTGTCGTTTCTGCGCGGGCCGATGACGCGCGAGCAAGTGGCCGAATTGATGAAGCCCGTGAAAGACAAACTCGCATCCGAACGTCCTGCCGCACCCGCCGCCGACGGGTCCAGGGCCCGAGAAGAGGATCGAGCCTTCCGGGCAAAACTCGCTCAGACAGGCTCGTCGCCGGCCATCGGGCCAGCCACGCATGTCCCGCCAGGACTGCCGCCTGGGTTGACGGCGTTTTATTTGCCGGTCGTCCCGCCCGTTGCCACCATGGCCGATCCAAACGCTCCGCCCCCGCCCAAGCGCTCGCTCCTTTATCGAGCGCTGCTACTGGCTTTCGGCGACGTGGACTTCATCGACAAGAAACGCGGATTGGAGTTTCATCGCAGTTATCGGCTGATTGTCGAAGCGCCGGAAAGCGATCCGAATGTGAATTGGTCGGCGGCGATGCCGGTCGCGGAGCAACTCGCGAGCGGTCCGAGCGACAATGCGCAATGGTCTGAAGCGCCCGAAGCGCTCAACTCGTTGAAGAAACTGAAAGCACTTCAGAAGCCGTTCGCGGATTTTCTCTATTCGAGCGCGAAGATTGCTTTGTTCGAGAGTCATGCGAAGCTCGGGCTGTACAGCAACCTCGGCGAGGATGTGCATGCGTTCCAGGCGAGATGCCGGGCGGCGGCGCAGCAACTGGGCGAAGCCGAATTGAAACAGGCCGAAACGGATTATCAGACCGATCGAAGGAAACTTGTCGCACAACTTCCGCCGGAGGCCGCGCCGCAAGCGCCCTCGTCATTCATGTGGGACATTCCCGTGTTGAGTTGGTTTAAGCCCGGCCCTTCAAAGGTGACGCTCGGGCCGGCGACTCCGTTGAGTGATCGCAAAGTGGCGAAATTGCGAGAAACCGTTCAGCAAATCGACGATGATTGGCAGACGAAACAAGCGAAGGTCGTTCAAACCTGGCAACCAATCGGCGAGGCGTACAGCGAAGTGTTACTTACTCCGCGCAAGAGCGATGTGCGCGTCGGCAATTTCGGCCTGGTCTGGGCGCCGTTCTGGCGGTTGAGTTATGTCGACGGGCATGCGGAGATCGTGCCGGCTTTCGCACGCGAGGCAAAATGAGTTTTCATTCTCTGCGTGCTCTGCGCCTCTGCGTGAGATTTGAACATCTCACGCAGAGGCGCAAAGCACGCAGAGAGACGTGAATTGGACTAGAGGGCCTGATGAGTGATTTTCCGATTGCCGCAGTTCGGGCACAGTTTCCAGGACTGGAACGCAAGTTCGACAGCAAGCCGGCGGTCTTTTTGGATGGCCCGGCGGGAAGCCAAGTGCCGTCGCGAGTTGTCGAAGCCATCAGCAACTACTTGGTCGATCACAATGCCAACCACGGCGGGGTGTTCGCCACGAGCGTGGAAAACGATGCGGCGTTGCTCGAAGCGCAGCGCGCCGCGGCCGATTTACTTGGCGCGGCCGATCCGAACTCGATCGTTTTCGGCGCGAATATGACCACACTCACCTTCGCCTTCAGCCGGGCACTGGCCCAAAACTGGCGGAAAGGCGATGAAGTCATCGTCACCGACCTGGACCACGATGCGAACGTGACTCCCTGGGTCATGGCCGCGCGCGATCGCGGAGCGACCGTCAAGCGAATCCGCTTCCATCCGGATGATTGCACGCTGGACATCGACCAGCTGCACGCGCTGCTGTCGCCGCGCACGCGGTTGGTAGCAGTTGGCTGCGCTTCAAACGCCGTCGGCACGATCAATCCAGTTCGGCAGATTATTGAACTAGCTCACGCGTCGCGGGCCGAGGTGTTTCTCGATGCGGTTCACTTCGCTCCGCACGCGCTCATTGATGTCGAAGCCTGGGGCTGCGATTATCTCGTCTGCTCGGCGTACAAATTTTTCGGCCCGCACCAGGGCATTTTCTGGGGCAAACGCAAGCGGTTGGAGGAGCTAGCTCCCTACAAGGTTCGGCCGTCGTCGAACGATTGTCCCGACCGCTGGATGACCGGCACGCCGAACTTCGAGTGCATCGCCGGCACGCGGGCTTGCATCGACTATCTGGCCGACCTGGGTGACGGATCGGACCGGCGCGCGAAGCTGCGCTCGGCGTTTCAAAGAATCGGTGAATACGAACGCGACCTGGGCCGCAAGCTGCTCGAAGGATTGGCGAAGATTCCCGACGTGAAGGTTCTTGGCATTACGAATCCCGAGCGGTCGGCCGAACGTGTGCCGACCGTTTCCATCGTGCATCGAAAGCACCCCGCCAAGGCGGTGGCGGAGCATTTGGCCCAGCGCGGCATCTTTGTCTGGCATGGCAATTATTACGCCCTGACGCTTAGCGAAATGCTGGGCCTGGAACCGCAGGGCATGGTGCGCATCGGCCTGTTGCATTACAATACCGCCGAAGAAATCGACCGGCTGCTCGAAGCGCTGAGTCAACTCATGTAGTCGCAGGCTTTAGCCTGCGCGGGCGGCCCCAGCGCAGGCTAAAGCCTGCGGCTACATCGACTTGCGATGTAATCGGAGGCTACGATGAAGATTCATGTTGGCCTGGTTCTGATGCTCGTTCCCCTTTTTGCCGTCGCGGATGAGCCGAAAAAACCCAAATACGAGACGCGCCGCGCGCACGATCCGAACGGCATCGGCAAGTTTTACATGGGCCGCGAGATCGCGATGGTCATGGGCCATGAGGCCGCCGGCTGGCTCGATCGGCCCGAGCGTGAGAAAGAGGAACAGCCCGCCAAGCTCCTTCCGCTCCTCAAGCTCAAGCCCGGCGACGCGGTCGCCGACATCGGCGCCGGCAGCGGGTTCTACACGTTCAAGCTCGTCGATTTGGTCGGCGACAAAGGCAAGGTTTACGCCACCGACATTCAGCAAGAAATGCTCGACATCATCGACAAGCGGGCCAAGGCGAAGAAGCTCGGCAATATCGTCGGCGTGCTGGGCACGGAGACCGACGCCAAGCTCCCCGCCGATTCCGTGGACATGATTCTGCTCGTGGACGTGTATCACGAGTTTTCATTTCCCTACGAGATGACCGTGGGCATGGTGAAGGCACTGAAGCCGGGCGGCAAGCTGGTATTCGTCGAGTTTCGCCTCGAAGACGAAGACGTGCCGATCAAGCTGGTCCACAAGATGACCGAAAAGCAGGTGATCAAGGAAATGGCCGAGTTCCAACAACTGAAGCACACGAAGACTCACGCCGACTTGCCGTGGCAGCACGTGATCGTGTTCGAGAAACAGGCGGAGAAGAAGTAGGAATGGATGCCGAGCACCATGCAAAACTCACTTTCTCGCATCCCGATTCGTTGGATCGTCTTGGCCGGGGCGGTCGTTTTGATCGTTGGCCTCGCATTTGTGTCGGGCTGCTCAAAAAACTCGTCCGCGGCCAAGACTTCCGTTGGAGTCGTTGAGGCTTCGCTCCCGGTTGCGAATCCGAAACAGACGGCGAGCGAGCGGCTTCGCGCCGCGACTTGGGTCTACGCCGGCAAGGACGGTTCGACCCAGCGGCTGAGGTTTGGCGCTGACGGGAGGGTCGCCGTCAGCGAAACCCATCCGACATTCGGTAACAAGGCGAGCTCCTTTCTCTATCGAATCGTGAGCGAAGACGGCGAGCGGCTGACGTTGCACATCGCCGACGACACCGGCGCCAGCGTGACTGGAATTCAGGCGGTCGTCGGCGAGCGCCTGGAATTCCCGACCGGCGGCGCGTTTGGGATCAACGGAGTCTACGAAGCCCGTTAGCCACTTGTTTTTCCCTGTGGCCTCGGTCAGAATGTCACCCTGTCGGGTCGAATCTGTCTCAACACCTAAGGAGCCATCATGCGACGCTTCGTAGTATTGCTGCCAATTTGCCTGCTCATTGCCGCCGAGCCAGCCAAGGTCGATGCCAAGAAAGAAATGGAGAAACTCCAAGGCGAATGGTCAATGGTGTTGGGCGAACGCAACGGGCAGGAACTGCCGTACGAATTCGTCAAAGGAGGGAAGCGGATTGCCAAAGGCGACGAAACCACGGTGGAGTTTGCCGGCGAGCGATTCATGAAGGCGAAGTTCACTATCGATCCTTCCAAGAAGCCCAAGCAGATCGACTACAAGATCCTGGAAGGCAGAAATGCAGACAAGACCGCCCTGGGCATCTACGAATTCGACGGCGAGAACCTGAAGTTTTGCTTTGCCGCTGCCGGTTCGGAC
>JBGQCZ010000194.1:0-8278 GCA_041495645.1 Gemmataceae bacterium
GATCGTGGACGATCAAACCAAGTTGCTCGAATACTCGGCCGCCGCCCGCGGAATTGACGATTCGCAGCAAAAAGCCCTCGACCTGCTCACGTCGTCGCGCGTGAAAAAAGCGTTCGATTTGTCGGACGAACCGAAAGCGGTCCGCGATTCGTACGGCCGCACGACCTACGGGCAAAGTTGCTTGCTGGCCCGCCGGCTCGTTGAATCTGGCGTGCGCTTCGTGAACGTCTATTTCTCTGAGAGCATCGGCGGCGACACCGGCGGCTGGGACGTGCACGGCTTCAACGGCAAGCCGATGAACCCGATTCTCAAGAATTGGCTGCTGCCGATCACCGATCAGACGCTGCCGACGTTGATCGACGACCTGGCCCAACGCGGGTTGCTGGACACGACGCTCGTTGTCTGGATGGGCGAATTCGGGCGCACGCCGAAGATCAACGCCAACGCCGGCCGCGATCACTGGCCGCAATGTTACACGGCGCTGCTTGCCGGTGGCGGCGTCAAACGTGGGCACGTGTTTGGCGTGTCGGACAAGATTGGCGCCTATCCGACTCAAGACGCGGTCAAGCCCGACGACGTGGCCGCGACCATCTTCGAATTGCTCGGCCTCGACCCCGCCGCCGAAGTCCGCGACACGCTGAACCGCCCGTTCCCCATCGCCGCAGGCCAGCCGATTCGCGGTGTAATCGCGTAGCCGCGGGCTTTAGCCCGCGTGTTGCGTCTGCAAAGCGTGCGAACGCCCGCGCAGGCTAAAGCCTGCGGCTACGGTTGTTACGCTTGCTTCTTCTTTTTCTCCCACACCGGCTGGAACATTTCGGACCTGGTGCGCATCTTGTTGTAGGCCTTGGCTAATTCGTGCATCGCCCGGCAGAACTCGCGGAAGGCATCCTGAAGGTTGCCCTTTTTGAGCCAATCGAGCCCTTCGGCTTGGAGTTCCGCAAAGGTCTCGGGGATCAATTGCGGGTAAGCTTCTTTCACTTTGTCGCGCAGATCCTCGTTGGCGCGCGCCAGCTTTTCCACGACGCCGCGGTCGATGTCGCAGGGGAAACTGCGGTAAGTGTTCAGGTTGGCTGGGCGGCGTTGCGCGTCGCGCTTTTTCTGGTCGGCCCGGGCATGCAGCGTCAGGCCGATCAGCCCGACCACGCTGCTGATGCCGGCGAGCAGGAACAGCATCAACCCGAGTATCCGGTTGATGAGCGCGGCGACCAGCAGCGCCACCAAGGTGAGCGCGACGCCGAGCGCCAGCACCGGAATCGACCAGTGGGCCTTCCGCAGTGCGTCGCGCAAGGAACGATTCCCCGCCGCCGACGAGTTTTGCCGGCCGATGCGGATAATCATCACGGTGATGTTGTCCGGACCGCCGCGCAGATTCGCGAGTTGCACCAGGAACTGGCAGGCTTCCTCCGGCGGCATCAGGCTCGCCACCGCGCCGATCTCCGAATCGCTCACCGGCCCGCTCAAACCGTCGCTGCACAGCACGAACACGTCGCCGGCTTCGAGCGGGTGCGGCCCCTCCACGTCCACTTGCACCAGCGCGTCCGGACCGAGCGAGCGGACGATTACATTGCTTTTGATCCCCTGCACTTCCTCGGGCGCGATTTTTTGACGCCGGGCCATTTCCCAGACGTAGCTATGATCGAACGTGAGCTGGTCAATTTTTTCGTCGCGAATGCGATAGATGCGGCTGTCGCCGACGTGAGCGATCCAGGCGCCCTCGGGCCGCAGCACCAGGGCCGACGACGTGGTGCCCATGCCCTGGAATTCCTTATTCTTCTGGCCGATGGAATGGATGGCGGTATTGGTTTCGATAAACGCGCGGCGCAGAGCCGTCGCCACGCCGTCGTGCGCATACTTCAGAAATGTCAGCGGAATCTCGCCCGCCGCCTTTTGGCTGGCTTTCTCGCCGACCGCATGCCCGCCCATGCCGTCGGCCACCACCAGCAGGTGCCCTTCGTCCCGCCATTGATCGGAATTCTTCGCCAGAATAACGGCATGCGCATCTTGGTTATGGGGGCGCCGGATGCCGACGTCGCTCAGGGCGTAATACTCGAAGGAATCGAATCCAATCACGGTTCCACGCATGGGAGGGCGGCGACGGTACCATCCTCATATTACAGCGCCGCCGGTTTGACGCCAGTTGCCTGTGCCCCGCCTCGCCACTAACGGGGGAGATGCCCAAGTTGAACGGTGCGCCGACCTGTTTGCGAAAGATAAATAAGATGGGAAACGGGAGCTTCGCCTTCAACAACGAACCATCTATGATCGGCAAACCTCTCGATTCGGTCGACACGCCGCAACTGTTGATCGATCTCGATATTCTCGACGCCAACCTGGCGCGGATGCAGGCTGACTGCCGCGAACGCGACGTGCACTTGCGCGTGCATTTCAAATCGTTGAAATGCGGCGGGCTGGCTCGATATCTGAGCGCGAAAGGCGTCGATGGGTTCTTGTGCGCCAAACTGAACGAAGCCGAAGTACTGGCCGACGCGGGCATTGCCGACATTCTGGTCGCGAACCAGATTGTCGGCCCGATCAAAGTACGACGTGCGGCTGAATTGGCACGACGCGTGAAGCTTGCCGTTTGTGTCGATGATGCGGACAACGTTTGCGCTTTGAATTCGGCGGTGCATGCCGCCGGGAGCCTTCTCGGAGTCTTCGTCGAGGTGAACATCGGCATGAATCGTTGCGGCGTCGAGCCGGGCGATCCGGCGCTGGAACTGGTTCGATTGATTGCCCGGCAACCCAATCTGCGTTTCGGCGGACTGCAGGGCTACGACGGTCATTTGCAGATGTTGACCGACATGGCCGAGAAACGGCGCAAGTGTTTGGAGGGGTTGGCCGCGCTGGTCGCCACGCGTGAATTGATCGAACGCGCCGGAATTCCGGTTCCGGTCGTGACCGGCGGCGGCACGGGCACTTCGGAGTTCGTCACTTCGTTTCCGGGCGTCAGCGAGCTGCAGCCCGGCTCATTCCTGCTCATGGACGCGATCTATCACCGGCTTCGTCCGGATTTCGCCTGCTCGCTATCAATCCTGACGACGGTCATCTCGCGCCGGCCCAACCAGTACGTGCTCGACGCGGGGAGCAAAGCCATCTCGGCCGATTTCGGCATGCCCGCTATCAAAGGACGGCCCAATGAGCAATTGAAACGCCTTGCGGAGGAGCACGCCATTGTCGAGTGCAGCGATCCGCCAGGAGTGGGCGAACGCCGCGAAGTGTTTCCCGCCCATTGCTGCGCGACCATGAATCTGCATCGTAACTGCGTGGCGACACGAAATGGCCGAATCGACGCGCTTTGGCCGATCGAAGCCAGCGGGCGCTACGACTAATCTTCTACCACCGCAACGGTTTATTGGACTACTTGAGCATACGGTCTCTTACCATCGCAGTGGTTTCTGCCAAGCCTCTTTCAAATCCGACAAGTTGGCCCAGACGAGCCATTCGCCGTTCGCTCCCGCGATACGCAGCCTCGTTTCCCTTACGGTCTTGCCGACCTTAAGCAGCGGCAGGTCGTTGAATTGTTTCTCGAACGCGGCCGCGTTTTCCGGTTTCACTTCCGTCAGGAACCGCGTGGCGGATTCGCTGAAAAACCGAATCGCATCGCTCTCCGCTTCGATCTTCCCGGCATCGGTCAAGTCGGCGCCAATGTTCCCCGCAAAAGCCATCTCCGCCGCCGCGACGGCGAGTCCGCCCTCGCTCAGATCGTGGCACGAACGAACCAGCGCGGCGGAAATTGCGGCGTGCAGTGCGCGAAAGATGTTCGGCGCTTGCATGCGGTTCACATGTGGAACCGCGCCGCCCTCGATGGCGCGAATCAAATTGAAGTACGAACCGCCCATTTCGTTTCTTGTCGTGCCGATCAAGTACAGGTCGTTGTCCGGTTCTTTCAAGTCCATCGTCACGCAGCGGCGCACGTCCGGCACAAAGCCCATCGCGGAGATGAGCAGCGTGGGTGGAATGACGATATGCCGATCCGCCGATCGATATTCGTTGTTGAGGCTGTCCTTGCCGCTAATGAACGGCGCGCCGAACGCCAGGGCCAGGTCGCGGCATGCTTCCGCGGCGCGAACCAACGAGCCGAGCACCTCCGGCCGCTCGGTGTTGCCCCAGCAGAAGTTGTCGAGCAACGCAATTCGGTGCGGATCGGCGCCGACCGCGACGACGTTTCGCACGGCCTCATCGATCGCCGCCGCGGCCATGGCGTACGGATCCAAATCGCCGTAGCGCGGATTAATTCCGCAGCCGATCGCCAATCCGCGAAATGAACCCGGCACGGGCGTAATCACGGCCGCATCGCCGGGGCCGTCTTCTTTGAATCCAACCAGCGGCTTGATCGCGCTGCCGCCTTGCACCTCGTGGTCGTATTGCCGGATGACCCATTCCTTGGAACAAACGGAGTATGCACCGAGGATCCTCTTGAGCGTGTCGGTAAAATCAAGGATTGCCGCTTGCGGCTTTGCGGCCGGCCTCTCGGCAACGCTACATGAGGCTCGCCGTACTACCTCTGGCCGTCCCTCGTGCAGGAATTGCATCGACAGATCGCCGACCTGTTGATCGCGATAGAAGAGTTTCAATCGATCGGTGGCTTCGTAGCGCCCAAGAACGGCGGCTTCGACATCCTCGTCATCGCAGAGTTTCTTCACTTCGGGCCATTTGTCCCCCGGAACCGCCAGGACCATACGCTCTTGCGCTTCGGAAATCCAGATTTCGGTGTAGCTGAGCCCTTCGTACTTGAGCGGCGCCTCTTCCAAATGAACCCGCGCTCCAAGTTCAGCGCCCATTTCCCCAATCGCGGAACTGAACCCGCCCGCGCCGCAATCGGTGATGGCCGTATACAATCCCCGATCGCGCGCTTGCAACAGTACGTCGAGCACTCTTTTTTCCGTGATTGCATTCCCAATCTGCACGGCCCCGCCGCTCACCGATTCGGATTCCGACGTCAATTCGAGCGACGAGAAGGTCGCGCCGTGGATGCCGTCGCGCCCAGTTCGTCCGCCAACCGCCACGATCAAATCGCCGTCATGAGGTTCCTTGAAGCACTTGTCGACCGGAATCAGGCCCACGGTCCCGCAATAGACCAGCGGATTGCCCAGGTAGCGCTCGTCAAAAAGCACGGCGCCATTCACGGTCGGAATGCCGATGCGGTTGCCGTAATCGCGCACACCGCTCACCACGCCGGTCATGACTTTGCGCGGGTGCAAAACGCCCGGCGGCAGATTCTCGGGTGGATAGTCCGGTGGGGCGAAGCAGAATACGTCGGAATTGCAAATCGGTTTCGCGCCCAATCCGGTGCCGAGCACGTCGCGAATTACTCCGCCCAGGCCCGTGTTTGCTCCACCATAAGGTTCAATAGCCGACGGATGATTGTGCGTTTCAACCTTGAAACAGACGTTGAATTGCTCGTCGAACTTGACGATGCCGGCATTATCGGAGAAGACGCTCACGCACCAGTCGTCCAGTCCGAAGCGATGCCGAAGTTCCTGCGTGGCGCCGAAGATGGTCTCTTTGAGCAGATTCTTGATGCGTCGCGTGTGGCCGGAAGCGTCGGTAAAGTCAATCGGGCCTTTGAGCGTCTTGTGCGAACAATGCTCGGACCAGGTCTGAGCGATGGTTTCCAGTTCGATGTCGGTCGGTTCGCGGCCCTGTTCTCGGAAATGGGCCTGCACGGCTTTCATCTCCGCGAGGTTCAGGGCGAGTTGCCCGTCGCGGCTCAACTTCAGCAGAGCACCGTCGTCGAGTTCCCGGATAGGCACGACGATGAGCCGGAATTCGTACGGCTTGCCGATCCCGAGATGATCGAGCGTGAGCTTTCCCTCGACGAGTTGCTCGATGGCATCGTTGGCGAGGATTCGGTTGAGTTGGACACGCGAGGGTTGCGCGCCGGGGGACAAGTAATAGCGGCGAAATGTGCGCACGTCGTTCACGGTCAACCCGAGATCGCGCGCGGCCGACAATACGCTTTGCGATACCGGATCCATCACGCCGGGCTTGAGCAAGACGGTAAGCACGCATTTCGGGTCGTTGTTCGCGGGAAGTTCACCGAGTTTGCGCAGTGCGATCGATTCGACCAGATCGTCGCCGAGAAACGCGATGAGTTTTATCCGCTGTTCGTTGTTGGGCAATTCCGCTTCGATCAGGTAACCGCGCGAACTGCTCTGGACGATGGCCGATCCGTGCGACCCGTGCGTGAGCATGTCGTATTCGCGGGCGACACGAAGGCGGTCGTGATCGACATCGCTCGGTCGAATTTCAACTTCCCAAATCATCGCGCACCTTCTTGGCTTCGGTTAGCAATTGTTGCAGCGTCGCGTAGTCTCGTTCGATCAGCGCTGACTTGAGTTTTCTTAGCTGATCCGTCATGCACCCAAATGCCTCGAGGATATTGGATCTGTTCTGATCGCATATCGCCGTCCATAGTTCAGGATCGCCACCGGCCAGCCGTGTCGTGTCGCGGAATCCAGATGCTGCCAGCTCGGCCAGTTCCGGCCGCAAGGCCAAGGTCAACGCCGCCCCAACCAGGTGTGGTAAATGGCTGGTGATGGCGAGCCGCTCGTCGTGAAGCTCTGGCGAAAGAAATTTGACCCGACCTCCAAGCCCCCGCCAAAATGCCTCCGCCCGTTCGCAAGCCGCCTTTGGGGTTTTGGCAGTCGGCGTAATCAACGTGAGCCTGTCGTCGAACAAATCGGCCCGAGCGTGTTCCGCTCCCTTCTTTTCCGAACCCGCCAGTGGATGCGATCCGACGAATAAGACCTGCGGCGCCATCACACTTTCGACTCTCGTGACAATCTCCGCCTTGGTACTGCCGGCATCGGTGATCAGCGTGCCGGGCCGGCAGTTCGGGGCAGAAGCCAGAATCTGCTCGGCGATGCGATCGACCGGCGTGCAAAAGACGATCGTGTCGGCGCGTTTCGCGGCCACTGCCAGCTCGGTCGTGAATTCGTCGATGCAGCCGAGCGTTCTCGCTTGTTCGAGACCCGCCGAATCGCGGCCCACGCCGATGATCGTTCCGAAGCGGTTGCTTCGCCGAGCCGCCAACCCGATCGATCCGCCAATCAAACCGACTCCCACGACGACGAGAGATTCCGTCGATGAGTCGGCTTTGGCGGTCACGTTCGCGCGTCCTCATGATCGTGAATTGACGCAGATTGTTTTATCGCCGGAGCGGGGTGCGAACAGCGCTAAGCGATCGGCGGCTCACCCAATACGGGCAGCTCGCGGCCGAGATGAAAGCGAATGTCTTCGCGCTCCGCCGGAATCAGGATGCGCTCGATCTCTTCCAGATCGGCCACGATCTTCTCCGGCTGCGGGACCGACTTGGGCGAGACGCGCAGCGCTTCGAGCAACCCGCGCGCGGTGCGCAGCCCGTCGGCCGGGTCGTGCCATTCCTCCTCGGGCAAATCGTCGAGATTTGGCTCGACGCCCTGAGTGCGAAGATAGGCGGCGATGTCGTGCGGCGAACGACTGAAGAATCGCGACAGCGGAACCAGCTCCAGCCGTTCGGCGAGGTCGTCGATCTGTCGATGGAAATACAGCAGCGCCTTGCCCGTGTCGGCGATTGCTGCCTCGCCGGGCAATTCCTGTTGCAGCATGACTCGCCAACCGCTGGCCATGATTTGCTTTCCTCGTCGGCAACTACATTCTCTCACTTCACGCCGAAGCAAAACAAGTGCTTCTCCGTGCGCACGTAGATGCGGCCATCGGCGATCGCGGGCGTTCCGAAAACGGCTTCATTGAGTTTTCCCCATGACAGCTCGTCCCAGTCCGCCCCGGCCTTGACCACGCTGAATTCGCCGCGTTCGCTGAAGAGATAAATCTTGCCGTCGCCGGCCACCGGCGAGGCGTAGTAATTGTTCTTGCCGTAGACGCGTTCCTGCTTGATCGGCTTACCGGTCTTGGCGTCGAGACACGACAGCAACCCGCCGTTCTTGATCATGTACAAGTAGTTCTTGTAATAGAGCGGCGACGGCACGTACGGAAGCTGCTTCTTCTGCGACCAGAGCACGTGCGAAGCGGTGATGTCGCCCGTGCCGCCGGGCTTGATTGCGATCACCATGTTTTGAGCGGCGGTGAAGATTCGCCGCATGTTTTCGTACTCGTCCTTGGTGATTTTGTTGTCCTTGTCGCGGTCGATTTGCGTGAAGCGGTTCTTCAGTTCGCCGGGTGGCAACTCGTCCGCTTCCAGCGTACCGTTTTTGTTCTTGTCGTACTTCTCGATCATTTCGTCCCACGGCGGTGCGTCGATGCGTTCGGTTTCATCGCCGCCCGGCGCCCAGGCGGC
>JBGQCZ010000195.1:0-8256 GCA_041495645.1 Gemmataceae bacterium
GCCCACATTTGGGGGGGGCGGCAAATGGGTGGGCCTTCGTCGATTAAAGCACCTTCACCCACCCTACCGGCGTCGAGTCCTTGTTCGCGATGCGGCCATCGATCCTAAACCTCGCTCGCGATTTCGACTGGCTTCAATGTTTCCTTTGCGTGCTTGACATTGCCTCGCGTCAGCCAATCGCCTGCGAGCGCCGCACCAATGCTGATCCACGGCCAAGTCAGGCCCGAGATCGCGATGAACCAGTAGATCGGCACCAGATGCTCGGGCGGCAGGAACGCCACCACCAGCGCGGAGACCAGCGTGAAGGTGAGGATCACCAGCCAGATCCAGATGCTGGCCCGGCGGCCTTTGCGGTGGGGCAGCGGGCGCACGACGGTGCCGGTTGGTTCGGCCTTCGTGCCCCAGAACATGTCCACGGCCTGCGAGCTACGAGCGTAGCCGGCGTCGGCGAAGTGGCTCTTGAACTTTTCCATCCAGGCTTCGCGGGTAACCACGTGGCCGATCACCGGTCCAAAGATAATGACGTTGTGGAAGTCGTTGCCGTGCTCGAACATCACGGCCTTGCCCCCGGGCTTCAGGACGCGGCGGGCCTCGGCGAAGAGTTTGTCGAGGGGACCGTAGTCGGGGATTTCGTGCGTGCCGAAGCCGAGCACGACCACATCGCATGAGCCATCGGGCAACGGCAACGTGTAATCGAGCGTTCGGTGTGTAACGATGTGCGGGTTGTGGGTCGGCGGGCATTCCAGGTCGCGTACGTCGCGGATGGCGATTTCGTGCGGATCGCCTTCGACGCCCCAGCAATCGACGCTGTGAATCACCGCGTCGGGCAGCAGGTCGGCCAGAATGTGGCTATGGCGGTAAGTGCCGATGTGCAGGTCGGCGACGACTTTGGCGTCGCTCGCGCCGCTCTCCTGCAAAACACGTTGGATGTACCGGCGTCCGGGGTGGCCGTACATGCGATACATGCCGACCCACAGCGAGTAGCCCAAATAGAAAAGCGACACCGTGCCGGCCCCGAGCGCCGTGGTCTTCCAGAACTGCGAATCGAAATACAGGGCGACGAACACCATCGGGATGCCGAGCGTGAGCATCAGGGCGACATAGATTTTGAAGTAATCGCGGCGGCTGACGTAAAGCGCCCGCCCGTAATACCACCAGGGCGTGGGCCGCCGGGCAGCGTCGGTTCGCGGATAAGCATGCCAGCGGCGTTTGGTTGTCGGTTTCATGGTTTGGTCCTCGCGGCAAGGTCTTTTCAATGAATGAACCGTAGAATCCCGCGACGCTTAACGCCACTCTCAGAGGATCTTCTTCCGTTACGTTTCGCGCACGCTGCTAATGCCGCTACCCCATTAAATGCCTCGGCGGGTTTCTTTTGTTACGCTATTATGATGGAAATTGCGACGAGACTCCTCGGAGGTGCCCATGAAGAGCATTGCCGACCATTTGCCGCCTGAAATCGCCAAGCAGATTCACCCGGACTGGCGTAAGAATGAGGCGGAATACTGGACTGTGCGCGATCAATTGATGAAGCAGTATCAGAACCAATGGATCGGCTTTGCGGATGGCAAAGTGATTGCGTCGGGAACGAGCCCGGTAACCGTGTTCCACGCTGCTGGGGCATCGGGGCGGCATCCGTTCTTTATCTGTGTCGGACGGGAAGAAGAGCCCACTCGCATCCGCCATGCAACTTTCGCGTACGACGCCAGTTATCCGGGTGAAGCACTGCCGTTGATTACCGTCGAATTTCGGCAAGCGAGTGCCTCTCCAGGAATTGTGCTGGATCGAGTCATTCCCGACACGGGTTCGGATGCCTCCGTCTTGCCGTGGGCCGACTGTCAACTTCTTCAACTTGCTCCGCTACTTGGTGTACCCGGCTTTATTGGTGGCATCGCCGGCGGTTTCGCGGCAACGTTAACGTTCCAGATTCTAGCTCGGCTTGACGGGCAGGATTATCCGTGCAGACTGCAAGCAGACTTTACTGGGGACGAACGCATCCTGGGACGCGACGTCTTGAATCGGCTGGAAGTGATCTTCCGCGGTCCGGCCGGTGAGGTCGTCGTCAACCCGTGAGACGCCTGGAGACATGCGTGGACCAGTTGCGGGCCTTGGATGAGCAGTTTGAGCATCAGCAACTTCACTTTGCCGCTCAGTCGGGCGATCTGAACTCCGTGGCGCAACTCCTCCAAGAAGGCCGCCCAGTAAACGCCTTCGACGAGCTCGGCATGACGCCGCTGCATTACGCTGTCCAAGGCGAGCATTTCGAATTGATCGAATTCTTGCTTCGTGCGGGTGCCGACGTGAACGCGCACGACGAGCGAATGATCGGAAATACGCCGTTGGGCGAAGTCGTATCGACCTGTTCCCTTCGCATGGCGCAATTGCTGGTTGAGTCAGGCGCCGACCCCACGATTCCGGGCTGGATGCAACTTACGCCTCTGGACCGGGCAGAGCAGCGGAAGCGGAAGGAGCAGACGGGCAGCGAGGCCCAAGCTATCTACATCCTCTTGCGCGATGCTGTCCGGAATCGGACGGGTAAGGCCACAGGAGATTAAGCTCGCCACCAATTCCCTTCAATCACTTCCCTCCGCCATTTCTTTGCGTTACGCTATAATCACTCCTGCCCACCCCGCCTGAACGTTTTCCCCGGTGATCCGATGTTGCACCGCCTCGCGAATCAGACACGCCGGCATTTTTTGCAGTCAACGAGTCTTGGCCTCGGCGGTCTAGCGTTGGCCGAATTGCTGGGAAACAACGCCAGTGCCAAGACCATCGATCCGATGTCGGCCCGGGTGCCGCATTTCGCGCCGAAGATCAAGAACGTCATCGTCCTGCACATGTCGGGCGCTCCGCCGCATCTGGACATGTTCGATTACAAACCGGAGTTGATCAAGAACAACGACAAGCCCTGCCCGGACTCGATGATCAAGGGCAAGACCTTTGCCTTCACCAGCGGGGTGCCGAAACTGCTGGGCACGCCGCAGACTTTCAAGCAACGCGGCAAGGGCGGGGCCTGGGTGTCGGACGTGTTGCCGGGCATTGCCTCGATCGCCGACGATCTCACGTTCATCAAATCGATGCACACGGAGCAATTCAATCACGCGCCCGCGGAATTGCTGCTTTACACCGGTTCCGCTCGGCAAGGCCGGCCGAGCATGGGCACTTGGGTGACGTACGGCTTGGGTTCCGAGAGCCGCGACTTGCCGGGGTTCATTGTGCTGGTGAGCGGCGGGGTGCTGCCGAGTGCCGGTAAGAGCGCGTGGGGCAGCGGGTTTCTGCCGTCGGTCTACCAGGGCGTGCAGTGCCGCAGCGGCGGAGACCCGGTGCTTTATGTCAGCGATCCCGAGGGAATGGATCGCGATCTGCGCCGCATGAGCCTCGACGCCCTGCGCGATCTGAACGAGTTGCAGGCCGAAAAGCTCAATAACCCGGAAACGCAAACGCGCATCGCCCAGTACGAGATGGCGTTCCGCATGCAGACCGCTGTGCCCGAGGTCATGGACATCTCGAAGGAGCCAAAGCAAATCATCGAGCAATACGGCGCACAGCCCGGCGCTCCGACGTTTGCCAATAACTGCTTGCTGGCCCGTCGCCTGGTCGAAAAGGGTGTGCGTTTCGTGCAATTGTTCGACTGGGGCTGGGATTTCCACGGCACCAATCCGGGCGAGGACATCAAGACCGGCTTGCCCAAACGGGCCGCGACCATGGACAAGCCCGTTACCGCCCTGATCCGCGACTTGAAGGGCCGCGGGATGCTCAACGACACGCTGGTGATTTGGACGGGCGAATTTGGCCGCACGCCCTTCCGCGAAGGCCGCACGGCAGCCAGCGCCAATCTCGGCCGCGATCACCATCCGCACTGCTATTCGATGTTCATGACCGGCGCCGGGCTCAAACCCGGCATCTCGTACGGTTCATCCGACGACTTGGGCTTCTACACCGGCGAAAACCCGGTCCACGTTCACGATCTGCAAGCAACGATCATGCACCTACTCGGCTTCGACCACACGAAGTTGACCTACCGCTTCCAGGGCCGCGACTACCGGCTGACCGATGTGCACGGCAACGTGGTCCGCGACATTTTGGCGTAGTGGAGGAGGCCGAAGCGCAGCGAGGCGGCTCCTCGCTACGCTTCGGCCTCCTCTGATTCAGTCCACATACACGAATTCATTTGCCGTCAGAATCGCGCGACACAGGCTCTGCCAAGCGCGGCTTTGCGCCTCGCCCGCCTCAATCTTCTGAACCCCCCACTCCGATTCAATCCGCCGCACAAACTCAAGCGAGCGGGACACTTCATTTGCTGTCGCCGGGCGGCCATACGCAAGTGCGTATGCTTGTTTGACTCTTCCCGCATCATCCAACTTCGCGTCGAGCAATCGCTTCGCCAACGCTTTCGATTGTTCGGCCATCAGCTTCCCGTTCAGCGCGAACAGCGCTTGCGGGGCGATCGTGGTGCTGGCCCGCTCGCCGTTGGGCGTGCTCGGGTCTGCGAAATCGAAGGCTTGGAACACATCGTAAAGCATGCTGCGAATCACGGGAAGATAGACCGATCGGCGCGGGAAGTCGTACTTCTCGTAGACGCCGTTGGGATAACCCGGCACGTAGCCGCGGTTGCCGCCCTGCATGAGCGTGCCGCCCATCGCGCGGTCTAGCGAGCCGCTCACGGCCAGGAGCGAGTCGCGCAGCGTCTCGGCGTCCAGCCGCTGGCGATTGAAACGCCAGTGCAAGCGATTGTCCGGATCGGCTTCGGCGGCGGTCACATTCCAGTTTCCACCCATTTGATAGGCTCCGGAAAGCATGATGCGGCGATGCAGCGACTTGAGCGACCAGCCATCGGCGACAAAGCGCAGAGCGAGCCAATCGAGCAGTTCCGGGTGCGATGGTTTGTCTCCGAGAACCCCGAAATTATCGGTCGAACGCACCAATCCCGATCCGAAATGCCAGTGCCAGACGCGATTGACGATGACGCGGGCGGTCAGCGGATGATCGGGCCGCGTCAGCCATTCCGCGAGTTCGCGCCGCCCGCTTTGTTTCGCATCGAGCGATTTCTGATTCTTCCCCGCCAACGAAAGCGGGAACCGCCGCGGCGCTTCGGAGCCCAGCGTGAGATGGCTACCGCGAAGGTGAATGCGCAGCGTTGTGGCTTTCCCTTCGCTCGCGCCCATCGCTTCGGGCAGCACCGGCGCTGACTTCATAAGCGCCGCTTTCTGGTCGCGCAAGAGCTTCGCATCGGCGGCAAATGTGGCGAATGATCCTGGCTCAACGGGAACTGCGGGAAGGATGATCGGCATTGTCTGGCCCAACAGCGCGAGATGCCGGCCGGCTTCCGTCCACCAACGCTTGGCGAACTTTCGCTCGGCGATTTGTATTTCAACCTGCTTCGCCGAGATGCGCTCGTCGGCAGCTTGCCGCGCTTTCAGTTGCTCAGGCGTGGCAATCGGCCGCTCATGCCAGCGGGCTACGACCTTGAAGTTGTCCATCACCTTCGTGCTTTTGAAAATGCCGGCGAGGCTGTAATAGTCCGCCGTGCTGATCGGATCGAACTTGTGATCGTGGCAGCGGGCACATCCGAGCGTCATGCCCATGAACGCTTTGCCGATGGTATCGACCTGCTCATCGACAATGTCCATTTCCATCTTGACCGGGTCATCCTCCGCGAGCATTTTCGGCCCGAGCGACAGAAACCCTGTTGCGATGAGGCGATCGAAGCCGTTGCCGGGCAATAAATCGCCGGCCAGCTGTTCGCGAGTGAATTGATCGAACGGCTTGTCAGCATTGAAGGAGCGAATGACGTAATCGCGATAGCGCCAGGCATTGGCTTGAACCAGGTTCTCGTCTATACCGTTGGAATCGGCGTAGCGAGCCACGTCGAGCCAATGCCGGCCCCAGCGCTCGCCGTAATGCGGCGAGGCGAGCAATCGCTCAATCACCTTCGCAAAGGCGTTGGGCGAATTGTCCCGAAGGAATGCTTCAATCTCTTCGGGCGTTGGTGGCAAGCCGATGAGATCAATTGTGGCCCGGCGAATGAGTGTGCGCTTGTCGGCGGGCGACGCCGGCTTCAAACCTATTTCTTCGAGCCGCGACAGAATGAACGCGTCGATCGGCGTTTGGGCGGAGTGCTGTGTTCTCGGCAATTTCGGCTCTCGCATCGGCTGAAAAGCCCAATGGTCGGCGCGTGCGGCGCTGGCGAATGCCATCGAAAAAAACGCGATTAGAAAAATCTGGCGGCGTGGTAACATGTCGTCACCAAAAAAGAAGCGCGCGATCTTCATGCCAATTGCGGCGGGAAAGTCATCTTACCGCAGCCTGACGGGCCATGACAAGTGGCGGGTGGTGTATCAGTTTGTAGTGACCCGCTTTAGCGGGTTCGGAAAACACCGCCTAAAGGCGGTTACTACAAACCAAACCGAGACACTGCCAAGTGCCGACCGGTTTTGACACTTTTCCCTTGAGCGTGTATGATGGGGTCGGTTCGAAAGGGCGCCTGGAAGGAGTACCTCGGATTCGCCTGACACGTTGGCTCTACGAGATGCTGGAGCGCTGGCAGCGTGGGCTCGCGGATTGGGCCGGCGGACCGCCGGCCGACCGTATTCCTTCAAAGACCCTTTGTGAAATCGGCCCGTCGCCCGCACCGAACTACAAACCGCTGCGGCGTGTCCTGCTGACCGAAGGAGTCGCTCGGACGCTGTTCGATGAGTATTCGGATCATCGTCTGAGCGAACGCGGAACGGAAGAGACGGGTTGGCTGTTGCTCGGCTGGCGCGACGAGGATGAAGCGGTGATCCGGGCGACTTTGCCCGCGGGAGCGGATCGGGAAGCGGGCGAGGCGCATGTCCGCTTCAACAGCACGGCCCAGGCCGTTGCCAGCCGCATCGCCCGGCAGTCGGACCGGCGATTGGCGTTGCTCGGCGTGGTGCATACGCACCCGGGAAGCCTGCGGCACCCGAGCGACGGCGATTTTCGCGGCGATATTCGCTGGGTCGGTCAGCTTCGCGGCGGCGAAGGCGTGTTCGGGATCGGCACCGCCAACGGCGACGGGCCGGAAGAGATCGAGCAGCCGCGGGCGAGCGTGCAGCGGCGCGGCGGCATGACCTTTTGCTGGTATTCGTTGCGCGAAGGCGCGCGGCGCTATCAGCCGATTCCGGTCGAGATCGTGGATGGCCCAGACTTGGCGCAACCGTTGCGAGCGACCTGGGCCGTGATCGAGGGAAACGCGGAGCGGTTGGAGCGATTGGCCCGCCAGCAATCGCGATTGGGTTTCGAAGTGGCCCTGCCCTCGGGACTGGCGGCGGTAGTTCCGCTGGCGGATGGTACAATGTTGCGGGCCGTATTGACCAAGGAAGGCGTGCGTTATTTTCTCGTGCGAAACGGCGAGTTGCTGGCATCCGAATTGCACGAGCCAAGAGTCGATCGAGGGATTTACCGGCTGTTGGCCGACCTGGCTGACGGCGATGAATCGTAGTGGTTGATAGGTTGGTTTCAGTTCCGCAATTGCAGAGGAGAGAGTCATGGATTTCCGACCGCTGAACGACACGGAACGGCGGCAACTGATCGGCGCCCTCCGCGGCAACGCCGACTCCGGCACCGCCTTGCTCATGGACCGCCGCGACACCTCTTTCCTGGGCGTCTCCGACGAAGTGCCCGACGAAGAGGTGATCAACGCCATCAAATCCGTCCCGTGCCACTATTGACAGAAATCAGAGGTCAGAAGTCAGAAATCGCTGACATGTGATTTCTGACTTCTGACCTCTGACCTCTGATTGCCATGGGTTTTCTCGATTCCGAACAAGGCAAGCGGCGGCTGCTGACGGTCGAGATTCCGGTGATCGAGCGCTATAACGAAGAGCGCGATCCGGAGTTTCGCATTCGCGTCGTGCCCGTTGGCAGTATGGTATTGCTGCGCTATCGGCTCAAGCCGGGGCACAACGTCTACGAGTTGGAAACGCGCCTGCTGGCCGGCTACCCGACGGTGCCGCCGGAAACACGCGTGATCACCTCGTTGAAGCACTGCCCCCATTTGCTCGAGGGCCAGACGGTGTGCATGTGGCGACAAGGGTCAACGCGCGCCGCCAGCCGCTGGGACCCGGCGAAATACACGGCGGTATTCGCCATGCAAGCAGCGTGGCGCTGGCTCGCGTGTTATGAAATCTGGCACGAAACCGGCGAATGGCCACTACCTGAGGCCAAGTAAATTCCAAGTTCCAACCCACAAATTCCAAGGAAAATCCAAAGACCAAGAAACCAAATTCCAAATTGACC
>JBGQCZ010000196.1:0-8254 GCA_041495645.1 Gemmataceae bacterium
AGCCCCAGCTCTTCGAGCACATCGGCGCTGCCGCTTCGACTCGATGCCGCCCGATTGCCGTGTTTCACGACCGGTACGCCAGCGCCCGCCACAACCAGTGCCGCAGCCGTGCTGATGTTGAACGTGCCGAACTCGTCGCCGCCGGTGCCGCAGGTGTCGAGCAGGTCGTCGCGGCCGGTGTCGAGCCGGACCATCTGTTTTCGCAACAGCCCGGCCGCGGCCGTCAATTCGCCCGCCGTCTCGACTTTCATGCGCATGGCGATGAGAAACGCCGCGATCTCCGGCTCGCCAAACTTGCCCGAGAGAATTCCGTCGAAGACCTGTTCGATCTGCTCGGCGCTTAACTCGCGCCGCGACAGCAGTGCCGAAAGGACTCCCGGAAACCAGGGGTACAGAGTTTCGTTCAAGTGCCGCTCCGTCTTCGTTCAGCTTGGGCGAAATCAGCCCGAGGTCGAGTCACCCGAGCTGGCCAGCCAATTCACCATACCAAAATCCTTGACGAAACGCTATTTTTGCTCTTTAATAATGTACAGGCGTAGAATATACTTGAGTTCACGGTGGAAGAATACTACGAGGTGGCCGAGCGTGTACCTTGGCCATCCTATTTCCCAAACAGGAGGTTCCCATGTCCGACCTGAATTCACTGACCGATCGCCAGCGCGAGATTTACGATTTCATCCGTGAGCGGATCGAAAATCGCGGTTATGGCCCGTCGATTCGCGAAATCTGCGATGCCTTCGACATCAAATCTCCCAACGGGGTGATGTGCCATTTGAAAGCCCTCGTGAAGAAAGGGGCCATTTTGCGGCCCGATAAGCCGCTCGCCCGGGCGATTCAGCTGGTCGATCATCGTCCGCCAGGCGCGGTCCTGCCCATGCTCGGTCTCGTGGCCGCCGGCGCCGCCATCGAAGCCGTCGAACAAGACGAGCAAGTCGATTTCAACGACTTCTGCGGCAACAATCACTTTGCCCTGAAGGTAAAGGGCGATTCGATGATCGAAGACCACATCGCCGACGGCGACCTGGTGGTCATTCGCAAACGCGAGACAGCTCACAACGGCGAACGCGTCGTCGCCATGATCGACGGCGAAGTGACGCTCAAGAAGTTCCACAAGAAGCGCGACAAAATCGTGCTGGAGCCGGCCAACTCCAACATGAAGCCAATCGAGGTCACGCCCGACAAGGACATCAAAGTCCTGGGCACGCTCATCGGTGTGTTGCGTAGATGCTGAGCCAAGAGAGCTCTTAACCACAAAGACACGAAGGCACAAAGAAGCAATTCTTTGTGCCTTCGCGTCTTTGTGGTTATTTTGCTTTGCCTTTCGGCCATCACGCGGCGACAATCTCCTTCATCTCACCCGGATTCTCCCGCCACGAGGATTGTCATGTCCCAGCGCGCAATTCTTACTTTGGCCGCCACAACTTTGATCGCATTGCCTGCATTCGCCGACGGCCCAGCGGACAATTGGCCCGACAAAGTTCGTCGCGTTCCACCGCCCGGCATCAAGATTCCCGATGCGGATCGCGCCGAGCTACAAGCCGGCGTCGATGCGCTGGGCAAGGAGATCGACGGCTTGCGCGAGTCGTTGAAGGGAAATCGGCTGCTCGACTTGCTGCCGGACGTGCAAATCTTCCATAAGGCGGTTCACGATGCCCTGAAGTACGACGAGATTTACGATCTTAAGGAAATCCCGGTTGCGAAGCGCTTGCTCACGCTCGGCATGGAACGAGCAAAGGAACTAAGAAAAGGCGGCGCACCCTGGACTCGGGCGAGGGGCCAAGTTGTTCGCGGTTACAAATCGAAGATCGATGATTCGATTCAACACTACGGCTTGGTTGTGCCAGGGTCGTTCGATCCCGTCACGGCCCGGCTGTTTCGCCTCGATTTCTGGTGCCACGGCCGCGGTGAGAAACTCACCGAACTGAGCTTCATTAACGGCCGGCTGAATTCACCGGGCGAATTCACCCCGCCCGACGCCTTCGTGCTGCACCTGTACGGCCGCTATTGCTGTGCGAATAAACTCGCGGGCGAAGTGGATCTCTTCGAAGCCTATGACAGCGTTCGCAAGCACTATCCCATCGATAAGAATCGCCTCGTGATCCGCGGGTTCTCCATGGGCGGGGCCGCTTGCTGGCAATTCGCCGTGCATTATCCCGGGATGTTCGCCGCTGCGGCGCCCGGCGCCGGCTTCTCGGAAACTCCGCTCTTCCTCGACGTGTTTCAAAAAGAAAAACTGCAACCAACGTGGTACGAAAAGAAACTCTGGACCATGTACGACTGTCCGGGCTATGTCATCAACTTGTTCAATCTCCCTACGGTTGCGTATAGCGGCGAGATCGACAACCAAAAGCAAGCCGCTGACGTGATGGCCAAGGCCTTCGAAGCCGAAGGCATGAAGCTCACGCATCTCATCGGCCCGAAGACTGGTCACAGTTACCACAAAGACACCAAGGTCGAACTCAATCAGCAGATCGACGCCATCGTCGAGAAGGGCCGCGATCGACTCCCGCAAAAGATTCGCTTCGCGACCTATACGCTGCGTTACAACCAGTCGCATTGGTTGACGGTCAATGGCCTGGAGGAGCACTGGGCACAAGCGCGCGTCGAGGCGGAGATCATCGACAAAACGAACGTCAAGGCAACCACGAAGAACGTGACGGCACTCACGCTCACGTTCCCTCGTAGCTCTGAACCGCTTGCGGGAAAATGGCCGCAGATCGAGATTGATTTGCAAACTCTCAGGCTCCCGATGGATATTCCGTCTTTCAGGAGCGATGCGGGTCGAGTTCTTCATCTGATTAAGACCAATGGAAAATGGGGCGTCGCGCCGCTGTTCGACGAAGGCCAACTCCGCAAGCGCCCGGGCCTTCAAGGTCCCATCGACGATGCCTTCCTTGATCGTTTCATCATGGTCATGCCGAGCAAAACGCCCATGTTCATGACGACCGGCATTTGGGAAGCCAAGGAGCGGGCGCACGCGATCGAGCATTGGCGGCGGCAATTCCGGGGCGAGGCCATCATCAAGAAGGACAGCGAAATCACCGACGCCGACATCGCCTCAAGCAATTTGATTCTCTGGGGCGACCCGCTCAGCAACACAGTCCTGGCCAGAATGATGGACAAACTGCCGATTGGTTGGACGACCGAAGCCGTAACGATCGGCGGCAAGAGTTTCCGGGCCAACGACCATATGCCGGTCATGATCTACCCGAACCCGCTGAATCCGAAAAAGTACGTCGTGCTGAACAGCGGCTTCACTTTCCGCGAATACGACTATCTGAACAATGCCCGGCAAGTGCCGAAGTTGCCGGACTGGGCGATTGTTGTCGCTGGCCCCGATACGATGACTTCCAAAGGGCCCGGCCGCATCGCCGACGCGGGTTTCTTCGATGAGCAATGGAAACTTCAAACAAAGAAATAGAACGCGGATGACGCGGATGACGCGGATGAGAAAACTGATTTCTCTGATCCGCGCAAATCCGCGTCATCGGCGTCATCCGCGTTCTATTGAAAGGAACATCTCTCATGACCACGCGTCGCGCATTTCTCCAGTCCAGCGCCGCCCTCACGGCGACCGCTCTTTCGTACAACCGCATCTTTGGGGCCAATGCGGTCCTGAACGTCGGCCTCATCGGTTGCGGTGGGCGCTGCCGGCATTTGCTGAAATCGCTGCTGAAAATCCCGGACACGCGCGTCGCCGCGTTCGCCGACATTTGGGACGTGCATCTCGACCTGACCCGCAAGGAAGCCGGTGCCGATGCCAGTGTGCTCTCCACCAAGCGCTACAAAGAGGTGCTCGATAGCAAAGACATTCACGCCGTGCTGATCGCTTCGCCCGATCACTGGCACGTGCCCATGACCGTGGACGCCTGCGGCGCCGGCAAGGATGTCTACGTTGAGAAACCGCTAACGCATTCAGTCGAAGAAGGAGCGGCGGTCGTCAAAGCGCAGAACGACAATAAGAAAATCGTGCAAGTCGGCACGCAGCAACGAAGCATGACGCACATTCAGAAGGCGTACGAAATCGTGAAGGCCGGCCGCCTCGGCAAGATTCATAAAGTCCATCTCACCTGGAACCGCAACAGCGACCGCTTGCGGAAAACCCCGCTCAACATCAATCCTAAGAGCGTGGACTGGAAGGCGTTCCTCGGCAACGCCAAGGACCAGCCGTTCGACGAGTATCGCTTCCGCAATTGGCGCTGGTTCTGGGATTTCGGCGGCGGGTTGCTCACGGATTTGATGGTCCATTGGCTCGACGTGGCCCACTGGTTCCTGGGGCTGGAAACGCCGCTGCGAGCGGTCACGGTGGGAAACTATCCGTTGGCCAAAGACATCTGGGAAACGCCGGACACGATTCAAACTTTGCTGAGTTACCCGGACGACCTGCAAGTCTATTTCGAAGGGACGTTCAGCAACGCCCGGCTTGGGGCGATGATCACGTTTATGGGCCCGGACGGCACGCTGTACATCGATCGCGGCCGCTACAAATTCACTCCCGAGCGCGGCCGCGGCAAGACCGAGGAATTGATCCTCGCCACGGACAAGGTGAAGAAAGGGTCCGACTTCTACGACAAGCCCGACGGTGAACTGCTGCACCTGACCAACTGGATCGAGTGCATCCGCAGCAGGAACAAACCGAACGCTCCGGCCGAAGCCGGAGTCTCCGCCGCCGCCGCCGCGCACATGGGGAATCTGGCATTTCGCGAAAATCGAGTGGTGGAGTCGAAGAAAAGTTAACCACAAAGACACAAAGGCACAAAGAAGAAAGATCAGTTGGTTTTCTTCTTTGTGCCTTTGTGTCTTTGTGGTGAAATCGTGTTCCGAGGTTCAAATGCGCATCGTACTATTTCTGTGTGCTCTCACTTTCACCGTAACTGCCCAGGCGGCCGAGAAGCGGCTTATCACGCCCGAGGATCTGTGGAAGGTCAAGCGCGTCGGCCCGCCGACCATTTCGCCGGACGGGAAATGGTGCGCGGTCGAGGTCACGACGTTCCAAACCGGCTCAAACGACAGCACGTCGCAAATCTGGCTGCTTTCGACTGATGGCAAGACTCAGCAACAACTCACCAACACTGAAGGCAAGAATTCCGGCCCGAAATGGTCGCCGGACGGGAAGTCGATCGCCTTCGTCAGCAAACGCGGCGGGGATGACGTGCCGCAGATTTACGTCATCGCGCCCGAAGGGGGCGAGGCCCGGCGCGCCTCGAAACTGCCGTTCGCCCCGTCAGCGCTCAATTGGTCCGGCGATAGTTCCTTGGTCTATTGCATCGCCTGGACCTGGCCCGACACGCCCGACGAGGCCGTGTACAAGAATCGCGAGAAGGAAAAGAAGGATGCAAAGAGCAAGGCTGTAGTCATCGACGACGGTCTGTTTCGCTACTGGGACAAGTGGCTGAGTGACGGCAAGCGGCCATATGTCTTTGCCGTGGAATTGAAGGATGGCAAGCATCACAACTTGATGGAAGGCACCGGGCAGCACCTGCCAGTCACGCAGCCTTCGGAATCGCACTACGACGTGTCGCCCGATGGCCAGGAACTTTGTTACGTCGCCGACAACGTCAAGGAACTGGGCCTCGATTCCAACCTCGATTTGTTCACGCTGCGGCGCGGGCAGAAAAAGGCCGCTCCGAAGAATAACACCGCGGGTAATCCGGCCAGCGACACCGACCCGGCTTACAGCGCCGACGGCAAGCAGATCGCCTTCTTGCGTCAGACGATCAAATTCTTCTACGCTGATCGCGCCCGATTGATGCTGCTCGACCGCGAATCCGGCTCGGAACGCGAACTGACCGCAGACCTCGATCGCTCGTGCTCTTCGCCAAAATGGCTGCCCGACGGCAAGCGGATTAGCATCGAGATCGAAGAAGACGGGTTCCATTTCATCGGCTTTCAATCGACGACTTCGAGCCATCGCTTGGTGGACAAGACCAAGGTTTCGGAACGGGCGATTGATTTCGCCAAGACAACCCGGCTCGGCGTGTTCCAACGCGTGAGTTTCGATTCGCCGCCTGTCATCTTCGCACACGGGCCGGGAATGCGAGATCCGTTGCAACTTGAGCATTTCAACGACGACCTTGTCTCGCAATGGAAACTTGGCAACGTTGAGAATCGCCAGTTCAAAGGCGCTGACGGGCGCGACGTGCAAATGTTCGTGGTCTATCCGCCCGATTTCGATCCGGCGAAGAAATGGCCGCTCGTGCAAATGGTCCACGGCGGGCCGCACAACGCCTTCAGCAACGACTTCAGCTTTCGTTGGAACCCGCACGTTTGGGCGGCCAAGGGCTGGGTCGTCGCCATCGTGAATTTCCACGGCTCCAGCGGATTTGGCCAGCAATTCACCGACTCGATCACCGGCGACCTTGGAACGAAGCCGATGGAAGACATCATGAAAGCCACGGATTGGTTCGAGCAACAGGAATGGATCGACAAGGACCGCATCGCGGCGGCGGGGGCGAGTTATGGCGGATACATGATGGCCTGGCTCAATGGGCACACGGATCGCTTCAAGGCGATGGTCTGCCACGCGGGTGTTTACAACTGGCACAGCATGCTGGCGTCGGACATCGTGCGCGGGCGGGAGCGATCGCTGGGCGCGCCGCCGTGGGGCGATTTGGAGAAGATCGACAAGCAAAGCCCGCAGCGCTTCGCCAAGAACTTCAAAACGCCCACGCTCGTGCTGCACGGCGAGCAAGATTTCCGCGTGCCCGTCACGCAGGGCTTCGAGTATTACAACACGCTGCGGCAGAAAGGGGTGCCGACGCGCCTGGTCTATTTCCCGGATGAAAACCACTGGGTGCTCAAGTCCCAGAATTCGTTGGTCTGGCACAAGGAAGTGTTCGCGTGGCTGGAAAAATACATCGGCACGGGACCTACTTTGGCCAATTAATTTGAGCTCGCTCCGATTGTCGTCGTTGCGGTGCCCTTCTTCTCGGTGAAGAGCAGGTTCTTGACCTTGCCACCAGACGATGGCGACGCGGTTAACAGGATGATCAGGCTCGTGTCGCTGCCGTTTTTCCAACGATAAACCAGGCCCTGCAGCACTCCGGAATCATGCGCACCGCGCGATCCCGCGTACATTCCGCTCAATTCCCGATCGAACGTGTCGCGCACGTCGCCAAGTGTCGCTGGTTTGCCTTTGTCGATGATCGCTTCCACTTCCGCGAGCGTCATGCCGGTTTTCACTTTGCCGACATTCTCCGGCGTGAGCTTGGGATTGGTTTCCGGCATCGCGATGAAGTAAATGGCCACTCCACCGCCGCAACAGCAGACGCCAAGCCCGACAACGAGGCCAATGATCAAGCCCATGCTGCTCTTTTTCTTCTTGGCGGGCCGTTCCCGCGACTCGTCGTCGCGACGTCGGGGCGTGGCGGATTTGCGCGTCGGCTGCGCCGCGTTGCGTTCCTCCGGCGTGGCCTCCACCACGGGCGGCTTGTCTTCGACTTTGATCACGGTATCGCACTTGGCACACCGGATGTTGCGGCCAAGCAACTCGTCCTTGACTCGCAAGCTCGCTCCGCACGACGGGCAAATGACGGTGAGAGACATAATGGAGTATCAAAGCAGAGGATTACAAGTCGCCAACCAGCGGCCACCCGAGGACGAGCGAAGCGGGCCGGACCAACTCACGTCGGCGCCCGCCGAAGCGATGCGCAAAACGTGACCCAACTTTGCGAAGCCAAACCTGAGCATCGGGAGCGCGGGCGGTCGCACGCGGCCATCTCGCGCTCGTCAATCTCGTAGGCGCCGGTTTCGATGTCGATGGCCTCGAAGTCGCCATCGTCTTCGTTCTTCAAGTGCGGGCGAATATCCTTTTCGAAAATGGCGTCGCCGCGTTTGGCGAACTCCTCTTTGCTCCAACGCGGTTAGATTGCGGCCATGGTGTGCCTCACGAGTGCGGGCGGTGAATCGCCGTGGCCGTATTATACCCGGTCGGCCTCGCAGACCAAGCCGCGCGTCGAACATTGTCTGCGCGGCCGGCGAGTGGCCTGGGGCTGGCGAATTTTCGGAGACTTGCACGATCGATTGCCAAGCCCCGGCTGAATCTAGCCATCCACTCGAATTGATCCACTATGAAGGAAAAAGGAAACAAAGCCACTCGCTTCGTCCTCGACAAGCGGCTTTTCGTAATTCGACTCGCTCGAGCTGACACCCCAGCCACACGCCATTCTCATCGACGTCATGGTCCATCCGGCGCAATTCCGTTCTGCGTTCGAACACAAGAGGTATCCTTGCACCCACTTTCTCTCCGGAATAT